>VXPQ01000029.1 GCA_009839485.1 Bacteroidetes bacterium SB0662_bin_6 | reverse complement strand
GCCTGGCCTGGCAGGAAAATATGCCCCGCAGAGCGCCGCTGCATAGTGTTAACAGACCCTAAGTTGAAGCTATGATTCAGCGCAAACAGTCGGTGTATTTGCTCCTGGGTTCGTTGGCCCTCGGTGCGGTTCTTTTCTTCGGGGCCGCTACCGTCTTCGGGGTGTTTCCCGGATACGTTCATGGGGTGTTTGGAGTAGGCGGGTTGGCCGGTTTACTCGGCGTGATTTCCATTTTTATGTACAGAGATCGGAAGCGTCAGCATACCTTGGCATTCCTGGCGCAGATTTGCACGCTGATATTGATGGCCCTGTTCGCCGTAGCTATGTATATTGGGGGCGCTTCTGACGTATCTGTCTCATCTTCAGGTACGGACACGACCTGGCGAATGGTCACGATGGCGTTACTTGTTTGCGCCTATGCGTTCTTCTGGCTGGCCCGACGGGCTATCCGGTCGGATATCGAGTTGCTGCGTTCAGCGAATCGTATCCGCTGAACGCGGGCAGGAATCGGGAACTGCGCGATGCACAAGGAACACAGGCCGGCTTTGGTGTATTGGGTGCTTGCTGCCGGCATGATGAGTTTCTCGTTCAGTCCTATCCTCATTCGATTTGCAGGGAGTGAAATCGGAGGGGAAGCGCATGGTCTGACGGTTGCTGTCTGGCGTACGGTGATGGCGACCGTAGCCCTGGCGCCGTTTGCGTGGGTGCGTGCACGGGCTGAGATAAAAGCGTTCGAACGGCGCGAATGGTATCTGATTCTGTCGGCCGGCGTGCTGCTTGGGATGCATTTTGTGCTATGGATCGAGTCCCTCTATCACACGACGGTAGCAGCGGCATCGGTGCTTGTCACTACCAGTCCTGTTTTTTTGGCGGTGCTCGGCTACATATTTCTGAAGGAGCGGCTCTCGAAACCGATCAATGGAGCCATTCTGCTGGCTGTGGCGGGAGCAGCAACAATCGGTGTGGGGGACATGCTTGAAGGGAGCGGCGCAGGAACGCTTTTCGGCAATGGTTTGGCCTTACTCGGTTCGTTCTTTTTCAGTGTGTACCTTCTTGTGGGCCGGGTCGTGCGTCAGAAGCGTTCCTGGCTGGCTTATGTGTTTCCATTGTATACCGTGGCCGCTGCTACAACACTGCTCATTGCTCTCCTTCTTAATGCCCCCTTGTGGGGTTTCCCCCCATTATTTTATTTGCTGTGTGCGGGTCTCGCGCTGGGGCCGCAGATCATGGGGCATGGGTCCTTCAATTACGCCGTACGCTATTTTTCGGCTGCCTTGATCGGATTGCTGGGGCTCATTGAGCCGGTAGGTGCTTCTCTGCTTGCGTACGTGATATTCGACGAAGTGCCGAGTACCATCGCCATGGTTGGGATGCTGGTGGTGTTGGTTGCTATTGCCTTCGTAGTACTGTACCACAGGCGTACTCAGCCCGCCATTCCGATCACAGACTGACAGAGAAGGAGACAGAGAAGGAGATGCATGACGGGGGATGGGCCTATCCATCCATCCGGACTCCATACAAAGATTACACGAAGGCCTTCTTCGGCAGTACGTCGAAGCGCCGCCGTCCCCGCAGGAAATAATCGATGACGATACTGTTTCTGTAGGAGGGCAGCACGGTTTCCGAAAGCGTTTCCGGTCGGATAGTGCCACAATTCCAGGAGTTCTTCATTCGGTGTGCATCGGTGTATGCCCGCATGATAGCGGTATATTCGGTGGGGTGCCCTGACACCAGTGCGCGTGCGGCCGCAGCCGCGTCCAGTGCGCATCGCGCCGCAAAAACCCGTTTCCATTCGGGCTCCGGCAGGTTTTTGTACAGCATCAGCAGATTATTCCGGAATGTCAGATAGACCTTCCGGGGGTTTCCCCGGCGTAGTGATCCTCCACCGATGTGATACACTTCACTGGCGGGTTGTACGCGGATTCGGTACCCGGCCCGCTGGAACCGCCAGCACAAGTCGATTTCTTCCATGTGCATTTCGAAGCGCTCATCCAGCAATCCCACCTTGTCAAGGGCAGATCGGCGGAGCAGAAGCGCCGCACCCGTACCCCAGAAAATATCGCGAGGTTCGTCGTATTGCCCGCAGTCCTTTTCCAACCGGAAAAAAATGCGCCCGCGAGCGAAGGGATATCCCAGTCGATCCATAAATCCTCCCGAGGCGCCAGCGTATTCGAACATGGATCGGTCCTCGTATTGCAATACCTTGGGCTGTACGGCCGCGATGTCTTCACATGTTTCCAATTCATCCACGAGTGGATTAAGCCAGCCTGGCGGCACAGCCACGTCGTTATTCAGCAGCAATACATATTTTCCCGTAGCATGCGGGATCGCTTCGTTATTGCCTCGGCAAAACATTTGGTTTTCCGTATAGCGCAGTACGCGGATATTCGGAAAATGCCTGCGAATCCATTCGATTGAGCCG
This sequence comes from Bacteroidetes bacterium SB0662_bin_6, assembly GCA_009839485.1. Taxonomy (NCBI): domain Bacteria; kingdom Pseudomonadati; phylum Bacteroidota; species Bacteroidetes bacterium SB0662_bin_6. The sequence continues at coordinate 3,699 of VXPQ01000029.1, read as the reverse complement.
TCGTCCGAGGCATTGTCGGCCAGAATAATCTCCAGATTTTCGTAGTCGGTCGCTGCTACGGAAGGAAAACATTGCTTCAGGAGCGGCAATGCATTCCAGGTAACCACAATAATGGACACGCGGGGGCGTACGTCCGCCATACCGGTTGGGCTTTCTTTTGTAAGGTCGTATCTTCGCTGCGAATCCGGGGAGCGGGCAGGCATTCGCAAGTATCCAACGAGTTGCACGCAGTATCGTTCGAACGATATGGCAGGGAGGTATCCATCATACGAAGATGCCCGTCGCGTTCTCCGCGAGCATTGGGGATACGATGACTTTCGTCCCGGTCAGTGGGACATCATTCGACCCATTGTCGAAGGACGGGATGTGCTGGCCATTCTTCCCACCGGCGGGGGTAAATCCATTTGCTATCAGGTTCCCGCTCTCCTCCACGACGGCCTCACCCTTGTGATTTCCCCGTTGATCGCCCTGATGCAGGATCAAGTGGCGGGGCTGCAGGCTCATGGCGTCAAGGCCACATACATCAACAGCGCATTGCCCCGGCGCGAGATAGAACAGCGCTGGCTCGCTGCCGAGCACGGGCAGTACCGCCTTCTTTATCTGGCTCCCGAACGGCTTTCTTCGGAGGCGTTCGCTGTGCGGGCTGCGCGTATGAACATTTCCATGCTTGCCGTGGACGAAGCACACTGCATTTCCGAGTGGGGGCACAATTTCCGGCCTTCCTATCTGCAGATTGCCGCTGCGCGCAAGCACATGGGGGATCCGCCGACCATTGCGGTCACCGCGACGGCTACCCCCAACGTGCGCAGGGACATTGTCGAACATCTGGCGCTGCGTCGTCCGGAACGCATCGTTCGGGGGTTTGACCGCCCGAATATCGTCTGGTCCGTTTTTCGGACAGAAAACAAGCGATCAAAAGTGCTGGACATCCTCGACGGTGTTCCGGGTTCCGGCATTCTGTATTCGAGTACCCGCAAGGGGGTCGAGCGGTGGGCTGACTGGCTTACACGGCGCAATCAGTCTTGCGCATTTTATCACGGCGGGATGGAAGGTTCCGTGCGCGAGCGCGTGCAGAACGGATGGATCCGCGGCGATCAGCGGATCATGGTGGCGACCAACGCTTTCGGCATGGGTATTGACAAACCGGATGTTCGCTTCGTCATTCATGTTGATCTGCCCGGCACGCTCGAAGGGTATTACCAGGAGGCGGGGCGTGGAGGAAGGGATGGAAAAACGTCCTGGGCCACGCTCCTGTACCATCAGGGGGACGAGGAAACGCCGCGCAGGCTCATTGAGGAGAGTCATCCGACGTCGAAGGAAGTCAGGAAGGTCTATGATGCGGTGTGCAATCTGGCGCAGTTGGCGGTGGGGGCCGAGATGGATTCGCCTGTGCCTGTTCGCATCGGGCCGATCGCCCGGCTTACGGGGTTTTCTGCAGGAAAAATAAACACCGCCGTGACGCTCCTTGCGCGTCAGAATGCATGGCGGGTGCTCCCGCAGCGGGGGCATGCCGGACTGATTCATTTCCGGCAATCCGTCTCGGCATTTCGGGAATACACCGAGGGGCATGCCAATGCCTCCCTGACGGAGTTTGTCCGGACGCTATTGCGCACGGTGGATGCAGGGGCCTTTTCGGATTGGCGGGAGATTGACATCCGGATGCTTGTTCGCCGGACGGGGCTTCCCCTCGAACATCTGTTGAAAGGCATGGAGTACCTGCAAAGACACCAATTGCTGGATTGGATCTCTCCGGATCAGGTAGTGCGCGTCGCCTTTTTACATGCCCGCAGCGCCCGCCTTCCGATCGACGGCGAGCGGGTACGCGCCGCCCGCAAGCGGGCGGAAGCGCAACTCGACCAGATGATCCGTTTTGCATGTACGACAACATGCCGCCGCCACTTTCTGCTGACGTACTTCGGAGAGACCGTTCCGGAGCGATGCGGCACATGTGACGTATGCCTCGGGCGCCACGAAGCATTCGAGCCGCCTCCTCTGGATGCGCTCATCGTCCAACGATTGTTGCGTCAGATCGCTGACGGCAAACCGCGCGGAGAATGGCTGGAAGGTATGCGCACGCCCGTATACCGGGTCGATCAGTTGCTCGGTTGGCTGATCAACGAGGGGTATCTTCGGCAGCTCCATTCACCGGGAGGCGCCTTTGAACTCACGGCGAAGGCTACATCGATTCTTGAGGCGCCTTCATGATATAGGGCCTGTTAACACTATGCAGCGGTGCTTTGCGGGCCCTAATCCGCCTCGATCTCAGGCATTTGTTGCACCTGAAGCGTATCGACGACCCGCCCGTATATCCCGACAAAGGTTTCCGGATGCGACGTGTACCAGGCAATGGCGTTCGCCCAGGCTGTGCTGTCGAGGCCATGGGCAGCGAGGAGGGAATCTTGAACCTCCCTGGTGTTGATCTCCGTTAGTTCTTCCCGGGCTTGCAACAGATGCATTTCGGCCAGCACGGCCACCATGGTGGTACCGGGGACGGGGGGCGGTGCATTGCCGCTGCATGCAGTAAGTGCGGATACCGCAAGGCACAAGATGCTTGCCGCAAGGCGCCGGGGGAGAAAGACCACCCCGGGCAGGCTGTAAAATGGAGTGGAGACCGGATGCGTCATGCCTGTTGCGGCAGGCCGCCGTTGCTACGGAATGATTTTGTTCAGCGCATACTCGATGATACCTTCGGCGCCGAGTCGCTTGAGTTCGGGAATGAGGCGCCGTACATGCTGTTCTTCAATGACCGTTTCGATGGCTACCCAGTCGTCTCCGTTCGCCAGCGGCGAAACGGTCGGCATGCGCAAGGCGGGGAGTATCCCGATGACCTGCTTCACGCGATCACGCTGTACATTGAGTTTGAGTCCAACACGCCCCTCAGCCCGGATCGCACCTTGCATCAGCAGGGCAATATTTTCGATCTTTTGCCGCTTCCACGGGTCTTCCCATGCTTCCCGGTTGGCGATAAGCTGCGTATTCGAGTGCATCAGTACATCCACGATGCGAAGTTTGTTGGCGCGCAGCGACGAGCCCGTCTCGGTAACCTCGACGATAGCGTCCACGAGATCGGGACATTTTGCCTCGGTGGCTCCCCATGAAAACTCGACATCGGCATTCACATCATTTTCGCGAAGCCATGTGCGTGCAATGTGAACGACTTCGGTTGCAATGCGCTTTCCTTCGAGGTCTTTTACGGAGCGGATATCGGAATCTTCCGGAACGGCAAGCACCCATCGTACGGGGCGCATGCTTGTTTTCGAGTAGATCAGATCACTTACCGGGTGCACATCCGACTGCGTTTCGAGCACCCAGTCCTTGCCCGTAATACCTGCGTCGAATACTCCGTCCATGACATATCGCGCCATCTCCTGGGCGCGAACCAGCATGGCCCGCAGTTCCTCGTCGTCTGTGGACGGGAAGTACGATCGCTCGCGCGTCGAAAAATTATATCCGGCCCGATGCAAGAGCTCCAGGGTAGCGCTTTGCAGGCTGCCTTTGGGCAGCCCGAGCCGCAATAAGGGAGAACTCTGTGTCGGTTTTCCGGCACTGGTTCCGGAATCGGCTGCCATGGATGCGTTTGTTGCTCGCGGGGGGTACGGGATTTCAATTAGGGCCTGTTAACACTATGCAGCAATGCTCTGTTTCGTCAGGCACGGCGTCAATCAAGGCGCGAGGAGTGAAGTTTGGTGGTTCCAAATG
>VXPQ01000028.1 GCA_009839485.1 Bacteroidetes bacterium SB0662_bin_6 | reverse complement strand
AACACACCACCCCCCCCCCCCCCCCCCCACCCCACCACCTCTCCTCGCCACGGATACGCTTATAAGACTTTTAACATCAACCAACCGGCATACGAGATTGAGGAAGGAATTTCGTCTTTACCCGAAGTGTCTTTGTCCGAGACCAGCGGCGCCCGCCCGTACGAAGTTTCGATTGAAGTGCCTCTCCATCGGCTTCGGGCGCTCGGGCTTACTCTGGATGATGTCGCGTTGGCGGTCCGGCAGGGTTCACTCGAGTTGTCCGCCGGAAAAATTTCCACGGACGAGGAGGAAATTCTCGTCCGAACGCTGGGGCAGAACTACGAACAGGCGGACTTCGAAGACATTATCGTCCTGACGCGGTCCGATGGAACATCGGTTCGCCTCGGTGACATCGCGACCGTACAGGACGGCTTCGCAGATACCGATCTCATTGTACGCTACAACGGGCAGCGGGCTGTTCGCGTGGATGTGTACCGCACCTCGGAGGAACAGGTGCTTGAGATCGCTGAGGTCGTCAAGGATTATCTCGCGGCCGAAGTTCAACCGACTCTTCCTGAAGGCGTCTCCGTCGAGATATGGAAAGACGATTCCGAGGAAGTCGGGGGACGCCTTGGTCTTATGATCGAGAATGCACTGCTGGGAATGCTCCTTGTGTTCCTGGTGCTTACGCTGTTTCTGGAGATTGGGTTGGCTGTGTGGGTGGCTGTGGGGGTGGGTATCTCGTTTATGGGAACCTTCCTGGTGATGGGGCTCCTGGGTGTGTCCATCAACATGTTTTCTCTGATGGCGCTCGTTCTGGCGCTGGGGATCGTCGTGGACGATGCGATCGTGGTGGGTGAAAGTGTTTTTGCAGAGCGCGAGCGAGGCATTCGTGGGTTCGCCGCGGCCATCAGGGGGGCAAAACGGGTGAGCGTCCCCGTCATATTTTCGGTCCTCACTACCGTGACGGCTTTTGCGGCACTGCTTTCGGCGCCCGGGCCCCAGGGGAAACTCGGGCGCGCCATTCCTATCGTGGTGATCACGGTACTGTTGCTCTCACTGATCGAGTCCCTGCTTGTATTGCCAAACCACCTTGCCCACCTGTCTTCGCCGAGAGAGCGTGCAGGCGCCTGGCTCAGCCGGCGCATCCGTGGCATTCAGAAAGCCGTGGATACCCTGCTCAAGCGCATGGTGGACGGTCCCCTGGATCGTGGACTGCGACTGGCCGTCGACCATCCCCCTGTCATTCTTGTCTCTGCAATAGGCCTGATGATCCTGTCGATGGGAATCGTGGCATCGGGTATCGTCCCAAACCAGTTTCTCACCCCTATCGAGGGCCAGGTCGTTTCCGCCAATCTGGAGATGCCCGTGGGCACACCCGGGGAGCGTACGACCGTGATCGCTGCCGAACTCGAAGCTGCGGGACACCGCGCGGTGGCGCGGATCGCGGAGGGCCGGGCTCAGGATGCACCTCCGCTGGAGGTTGGCGTGGCTGTCACCGTGGGGGAAGCGGCAACACTCTATGACCCCTTGGGCGGCAACGCAGTGGAAGCGCCGCGCGGCCACCTTGGGGCGGTCCAGTTCAAACTTGTCGACTGGGAGCGGGCGGGCATTGCAGCCTCAACCTTCGAGCAGGTATGGCGGGAAGAAGCGGGTAATTTTCCGGAGGCGAAGTCCCTCTCGATTTCTTCGAACCTGATTTCCCTGGGTCTCCCTGTTCACTTTGAACTCTCTCATCCGGATCCGGATCGGTTGGCCGTGATTGCCGACGAGTTCACCACAGAGTTAGCCGGCATAGACGGGGTTTTCGATATCCGGAGCAACCTCGACGAAGGGTTCAAAGAACTTCAACTGGAACTCAAGCCCGGGGCTCGTACTCTTAACCTGACCCTTGGTCATTTCGCAGCGCAAGCACGGTCCGCCTTCTTTGGAGCCGAGGCGCTCAGGGTGCAGCGAGGGCGCGAGGACATGCGGGTATATGTGCGTCTCCCCGAAGAAGAGCGTAATTCCGCGACCGATGTCGAGGGCTATCTGATCCGTACACCGGGCGGCGAGGTGCCCCTGGGTCAGGTTGCGACTGCCCGGTTCTCGAGGTCCTCAGCTGCCCGCCACAGAGTGGATGGGCGACGCGCGGTGACTGTTACGGCCGATGTGGATGTGCAGATCGCCACGGGACAGCAGGTAAACCGCCGGCTGGAGCGCGGGGTCCTCGCGCGTCTGGAGGCGGAGGAGCCGGCCTTTGCGTACACTGTCGGCGGCCAAAGGAAACAGCAGCAGGAAGCCAATGCCGATCTGGGCAGATCGCTTTTCCTGGCTCTGCTGATCATGTACGTGCTGATGGCGATTCCTTTTGGTTCCTATTCCCAGCCGCTCATCATCATGGCTGCGGTTCCGTTGGGCGCCATAGGCGCCATAGCAGGGCACATGCTCATGGGCCTGAGTCTGGGAATCTGGTCGATGTACGGACTGATCGGCGTAAGCGGGGTGGTCGTGAATGACTCGCTGATGATGATCAAGTTCATTAACGACCTGAGAAGATCCGGAGCGCCGGCCAGAGACGCAATCATTGCCGGAGCAAAGGATCGTTTCCGGGCCATCCTGTTGACCTCCGCCACTACGTTCGCAGGGGTTGCCCCCCTGATTTTCGAGACCAGTACGCACGCCCAACATCTCGTGCCGCTGGCGACCTCCGTCGGTTTCGGCGTGCTCATCGCCACCGTGCTTCTGATGCTGGTCGTGCCTGCGCTCGTAATGACGCAACATAACTTCGGGGCATGGCGAAAGAGACACTTCCCGTCGCGTTCTTCTTCTCCCGAGTAGGCCGCCCCGTTTTTTTCAGGGCGTTTTTTCCATCGAGAGGCTTTGTTTGCGTTATTTTTGGCTCGATGCCCTCACCATTGCCTGGATTCTTCCGCATACACAGCGTCAGGAAGCCTGTAGCTTATGCCCGCCATATCGAATGCCGAGGCCTCGAGCAGGGAGGTGAATTGGGAGAAGTTATTATTCTGATTGCGTTTTGGAAATAACCTGTTCATCACTTGGGCATAACGGGACTGCAACCGGAACCATTCCAGCACGCCAAAGGACCGATTCGAGGGATACCGCAATTCGTCGGCAAGCGCATTCCCGATAAGCGCTCGAGATATGCGGTATACGTACTCCGCCATTTCACGACGCCCGACCGGATCATTAATTCCTATAACCAATGGGGAGGAGTTAATCAGCGCATTCGCCATCGCGATTGCCTCCAACTCGTTGGCGGGCTCGCATATCCTGCCAATCTCGAATAATTTCAGCGCATCCTGCTCCTTGTGAAACAAGATGGTCTCGGGAACACCCATCAAAAGACTCGAATGGCGCCATATCTGCATAAAACTCCCGCGTTCTTCGTCGTTGAATTCGGCGCCCAGGCTTTTCAAATGCTTCAGTAATCTTGCCGAAAAAGCAGCGGCTGAGAATCCCATATGCGCTGCACTGATTGGTACGCCCCACGCCTCAGTATCCCAGTCGTCGGATTTGTTCAGCAGGTATCTGATCTGTGCGTGGACCAGCCGGATACGGACAGACAACTTCCAGCCGTCACCGATTCGTTCCAGCCCGCCGGGCATGAATATCTCGATCATGTGCCGGTTATTCTGTCTCAAACGCCTGACGCCGTGTTCGCGCACCCGCCCCGTTATGAAGAAAGACTTGCTGATATTCGTGGAAAAGCCTTCTACCAAAACGCCTCCCACGAAGGCTCCGAGAACCAGGCTCGAGTTTCTGTGGAACATGCGGATGCCCGGGATATAGGCCGACAGATCCACCCAATCGGGCGGTGTGTCCAACGTTCTCAGGAAATCCCGTAGCGCGGATGGCGCATCGCGCAGAACGTGTTCCCTCTCCCCGGGGTCTTCCGTATTCAACCCCAATTTGAAGAATCGCGCCGACGTTCCCCGGTCCAGGGAAGCCATCTGTTCGATCACCGCATCAGCCTCGGGGTCTCCGATCTGCGTATGGGCGATGTAGTTGGCGGCCATCTCCGGATGGATGGTCTGGGCCCTTGCATAGCCCGGGATGTAGCAAGAAGGGGTGTTTTTCACACTACCAGCCTTCATGTCCCCGGTTCAACTTTGGGGAATTACATATAAAAATCGCCAAGCCCTCTGGTATGTAATCCTCTTTTGTTCGCCATGTTTCCGGCTCGATGGTCTCACCATTGCTGAGATGCTTCCGCATACAGATCGTCAGGCAGTCTGTAGCTTATGCCCGCCGCATCGAACGCCGAGGCTTCAAGCAGGGAGGTAAACTGGGAGAAACTGTCATTCCGGCTACGTTTCGGGAATAGACGGTTCATCGTTTGGGAATAACGGGATTGCAGCCGAAACCATTGCAATACCCCGAAGGTCGGGTTCGCGGGGTACTTCAGTTCATCGGCGAGCGTATTTCCGATAAGCGCTCGAGATACACGGTACACATACCCTGCCAAATCACGACGAGCGAGGGGATCCGTGATACCTATCACCAGTGGAGCGGAATTGATCAGAGAATTCGCCATTGCAATGGCCTCCGGCTCACTGATGGGCTCGCACATGCGCCCCACATCGAATAGCCGCAATGCCTCCTCCTCGTCACGGAACAAAATGGTCTCGGGAACGCCCATCAAAAATCCCGAATGGCGCCAGACCTTCATAAAACTCTTGCGTTCTTCGTCGTTGAATTCGGCGCCCAGGCTTTTCAGATGCTTTAGTAATCTTGCCGAAAAAGCGGCAGCGGAGAACCCCATATGCGCTGCACTGATCGGTACGCCCAACTCTTCCGTATCCCACTCTTCGGATTTTTTCAGCAGGTATCTGATCTGTGCATGGACCAGCCGGACACGGATAGACAACTTCCAGCCGTCTCCGCTTCGCTCCATGCCGCCAGGCATGAATAACTCGATCATGTGCCGGTTATTCTGTTTTAAACGCCGGACGCCGTATTCGCGCAATCGCCCCGTTGTTATGAAGGACTTGCTGATATTCGTGGAGAAACCCTCTATTAAAACGCCTCCTACGAATGCGCCGAGGACCAGCCGCGAGTTCCTGTGAAACATGCGAATGCCGGGCATATAGACGGAGGTGTCTACCCAATCAGGCGGTGTATCCAACTTTCTCAGGAAGTTTTGCAGTGCGGACGGCGCATCGCGCAGAACTTGCTCTCTCTCCTTGGGATCTTCCGTATTCAACCCCAATCTGAATAACCGCGCTGCCGTTCCCCCGTCGAGGGAAGCCATCTGTTCGATCACCGCATCTGCGTCGGGGTCTCCGATATGCGTATGGGCGATGTAGTTCGCCACGATCTCCGGGTCGAGGGCTTGGGCCCTTGCATAGCCCGGGATGTAGCAAGAAGGGATATTCTTTGGCTCGGCGCTCATCATGTGACCGGTTCAATTCTTATCGAGCCCTGGCATGTTTACAGGCCGGAAAGTCTGAGGTGTCTCAATCTTGCTATAACGCAGAGCAAAATACATATGGGAAATACAAAAAATACATATGGAAAACGCAAATAGATTTAATCTCCTGCATAGTGTCAACAGGCCCTGGAGGTTCCGTACAAATCCACGAAGCAGCCGGGACCCGCACGGCGACTTCATTCACGAAGAGGGCAGTTTTCGGGTCAATACTCCGAAAAGGAATTTCAGCGCCGGATTCCAGCGGGCCAGAGCGCTGGTGACGATGACGACGGTCCACACGCTGCGCCGGGAGATTTTTACTTCCTGTCCGCTGCTGAACGTGGGCGTTGCATGAATGCGGCGCAGGGTGAGGACGGCCATACCCAATGCCCAGAGGCAATGCCGGCGGATGCCGGTTTCGTGTGAAGGTATGATCAGCGTATACCGCAACGCGTTTTCGAGGTGCCGGCGGGCGATCGCCACGAGCCCGGATAATCCCTTGACGAAGCCGGGATCGGTCCGGCCGGGGGATAAGGAGCGCAGATCGAAACCGGCAGCGAGGAAAACGTCCTGCGGAAGCCAGCACGCGCCGCGATTCCGGTCATCCCATACGTCCTTGAGGATATTGGTCATTTGCAACCCTTGCCCGAAGGAGACGGCCAGCGGAAGCAATTCTTCCCGCCGTGTATTGATCTCGGCGGAATAGTCGCAGAACAGCTCGGTGAGCATTTCGCCGACCACGCCGGCGACATAATAGCAATAGCGATCAAGATGCGGGACGTCGTTCAGGCCGTCGGGCGTGGCGTTCTGTTGAAACTCCGCCATGCCGCCCGCCATGATTCGGACGCAGCGTTCGAGCGCTCCTTTCTGGACGGTATTGAACCCGCTGGTGATGCGAATGACCCGGACGGTGTTGGCGATCAGGTCGTGTTCGCTCGGAGTCGTGGAAGATGACAGCAATGCGCCGAGTTCCCGCGCGAAAGGCTCTGCTTCCGCCCGGCCTGCAACGACTTCGGCAAAACGTTCCGCGAAAGCCTGCTTCTGCCCGGCGGGCAGGACGGGTTCGTCTTCGATGGTGTCCGTGATGCGGCACAGGAGATAGGCGTTGCCTACCACCGTGCGTAACTTTTCCGGAAGCTGCGGGATCGTGAGGGCGAACGTGCGGGAAACGCCTTGCAGGATTTCTTCCTGATAAGCGAGGTCGCTATTTGCCGATTCATTCGAGGAAGGCGCCGCCATCGTAGCCGTACGTATCCGCTGTCTTAAAAAGGAAAAGGTACACGGTTTATTGCGAGCCTGTCAACTCAGAGGCGGGGACGCAACCCTGCAGGAAATCAATGAGGGTCACGTATCCGGGAGTACCGTAAACCCTTCCTTGTAAGCTGCTATCCGCAAACGTTGATCGAGCGAAACGAAACCTTGCCCCTTTGTGTGCGCCTCGCATGCCATCAATGCGGCGGCGAGTTGCAAGGCGTCTGCTGCCCGCAGTGCATGCACGGCCAGTAATCTTTCCGCGATGCTTCGTATGGTTTTGCTCGGTTGACGTTCGGGGATGGCGTGGCGGCGTTCGGGTTGGGTCGCCGTCCGTACCGTTCGAACGACAATCCCTACCTGGAGGCGCACTTCCGCACGGTTCGTTCGCGGCATGCCCCGCGTGCCCATGTCCTCCAGCGAGGCCTGGATCAACAAGCCGGACGATCCCGAAGCGGCGCGAAAGATCGCCGCCCGACGGAAAAACCGGCGAAACCCTAATCCGAAGCGCGAACGGAACCGATGCGCGTGAACCCCGTCCGAAGACCGCAAACTCTTGAGCGGCATGCAGAAGCCGTCGAACAGCCCGGCCTTTTTGTCGTCTTTGTGCTCATAATCGCTGCATTGCATTAGCGTTAAGGCGTGCTAACAATAAATCAGGTGAAACAAGTCGCATGAATAACATATCCTTGGTTATAGCAACGCTTAAAGACAGCATTGTTCGGCTATCTGGCGCATTGGGCGTGGATATTGCCAAGCACAAACCAGCGGGCGTACTGGAAGGGCGTACTTCTCCGGATGCGCTGGGCAAGCTCATCCGCAGTTTACATCCTTTGCAGGCCGGGGCGCCATTGATTCGCTTGGGGCCCGATGGCGACGGTGGGTACCTTTTGCCGAATGATCTGGAGGGAATTAAATATGGTTTCTCGCCTGGCGTTTCCACGGAGTCGGGCTTTGAAATTGATCTGGCGAATCAGGGCATGCAGGTGTATCTGGCGGATTATTCGGTGCCGGTGGTTCCGCAGTCTCATCCCAATTTTGAATTTGACAGGAAATTTGTGGGTGCATTTTCCGATGAAATTTTTATGACACTAGATGAATGGAAAAAAAACAAAATACCTGATTACAAGGGCGATCTAATTTTGCAAATGGATATAGAAGGAATGGAATATGAAACATTGATGCAAATATCAATGGATCTCTTGGCACAGTTCAGGATTATTGTCATTGAGTTTCACAATCTTCAAGCGTTGTTCCGCCGAACATTTTTTACTCTTGCATCCAATGTCTTCGATAGGCTTCTACGGACCCACAGCGTTGTACATATTCACCCCAACAACTGTTGTGGTTTTGTCAAGGGAAGCGGATTCGATATTCCGCGAGTGGCGGAGTTTACATTCTATCGGAATGATCGATTTAGAAGGGGTATGTATCAAACTATGTTTCCTCATCCTCTGGATAGGGACAATACACACAAACGCTCATTACCGCTACCGGGATGCTGGTACCGCCAGTCATGAACCCTAATCCGGGTTTTTGGTACATTCTTGAACTATCGGGTTCGCTCGAACCGATCTGGTCCAAGATCGTATCAAGGTCCCCTTGTTTCTGTTTAACTCGCCGTTCCAATGGCTGCACATGTCTTTCAATGATCGCCCCGTGTACTTTTTCTACCGGGTAATTTTTTGGTATCGTATTCCGGTACTGGAGAAATTGAACGAACGCCTCGACGGGCGGCTTGTCGTATGTTCCGGGAATCCTCCGGGAGCGTCTTCGTTGGGAAATCTGGTTCGGGAAAGCGATCCCGCATACAAGCAGGTATACCTTTGGAATCACTGGCTTTTTGGTGAAAAAGTGCACGCACAGCCGTTTCGTCGTGTTTTTAATCTTTATGGTCCGCCAGCAGCAATTCTTGCGGAGGAAAGTCCGCGTTCTGTTACGTTGCCTTTTTTATTGCGTTACGCTAAGTCAGTTGGAGCGGGACGGGTACTCTGGGGACATTTTTCGTCGAACTACAGGGTATTCAACCCGAGGCGCCATATTCTGGACAGGTACCGTTTGGCGTTGGCAAAAGAAGTGGAGGGATGTGTTTGCTATACGGAGGGCAGGGCCAATTTGCTGCGCCCGTTTGTTCCGGATCGCAATATTTTTGTGGCGCGCAACACGATGGATTTGCGTCCAATGTTTGCACAACGGACGACGTTGGCGACAGAGGGAAAACAGGCAGTTCGGCGGCGACTTTCCATTTCCCCCCACAGTCCTGTTCTGGTCTATATAGGTCGGCTGATTCGGGGAAAGGGCACGGATATGCTTCTCGAAACCTGGGAGATTTTGACGAAGGATACGCCTGGAACTCTATTAATCATAGGGGATGGGCCGGAGCGAGCAACAATGGAGAAGACGGTAGCGGCTCGTTCGTTGCAGGGCGTTCGCTTTCTTGGTTCCTTGCTGCTCGAGGAAGCCGCTCCCTGGTTGTATGCTTCGGATGTGATGCTTATGCCAGGGTATCTTGGCTTGGCCGTGAATCATGCGTTTGCCTTTGGCGTACCGGTGGTGTCGCTGCATCATCCTGAAAGCGCTGGGGGCGTGAAGTTTCACAGTCCCGAAGTGGAATACGTGCGTTCCGGGAAAACCGGTCTATTGTGTTCAGGGCATACTTCCGAGGCGCTGGCGGCAAGTGTACGGGAAGTGCTGGCGGATCAGGATAGGTACTCATCGAATGCGTTGGCATACGCTCGGAAACATTTGACGATCGACAGGATGGTGGATGGTCTTGAAGCAGCGGTCCGTCACGCCGAAGAGATTAGTGCTGTAAATCGCGTGTAAAGAGTACATCGGCATATGTGGCGTTGTATTCTGACGTGATTACTTGATTGAATACGCCACGCATACGATAACCTTTTGCATCCAATTCGTGAAACACATCGCGGAATCGGGATTGTCCATCGTATAAATCTGCAAATAAAATTTCTACGTAAATATGATCGATATAATCCAATAATTTAGTGGCAGATAAAATAACCTGTTTTTCAGCGCCTTGTACATCTATTTTCAACAATACGGGAGCGGGTAAATCCTTTGCGTCAATCACTGAGTCCAAGCGAACAGTTTCAACAGATATTTCATGAGATAGCGTACCGCCGAAAGCCATCTGCAATCCTTGAGCTGGGCGCAATAGAGACGAGGAATCGCCGCGATTTGCCACGTAGAAGGTACGCTCGCCAGAGCTGACATCTAGGGCAAGGCGATGCAATGTTGTGAGTTTGTCATCACCAAAGAGTCGTTCGTAACGATCAGCCGATTCGGGGAGCGGTTCGAAGGCAATGATACGGGTTTTTGGAAATAATTTGCGCACCAGCAACGAAAATTGCCCTTTGTTCGCACCCGCATCAATAAGTGTGGCCGGCGCAAGGTGTTTTACCATGGCGTAATGCTCTATGCCTCCGGCTATCCGATGCCGTATTAACGGTGGGATAAAACCGGGATGCCTGCACAGGCCCATTAATTTTTTCCAACGGTTCATGGGAGGAGGTTATTCGGATGATTGTGGTTCGGTAGATATAAAGCCTGTCCGTCTATAATATGCGGCAAAAATCACAGTAAGCAATACTTCTGTAAGAACTGTAGCGATAGCGGCGCCCTCAATACCCATCGCCGGGATCATGAATGTGTTGAATGCTACATTGAAAAGAACGGCGAATCCAAGCGTAATGGCCGCCAATCGTTGCTGATCCATAGAGATCAGCGCTAAATACAGAAGGGTTTTGCCGCATATGAACGGGAAGGTCCATACCAGTATGCGCAAGGCATCCGCAGCAAGAGCATAGGACGGGTCCGGGTCCAGTAGCCAGATTACCGTGTCAGACAAAATAGTGAGCAACAAGCTGACAACGATGCTAATGCTGATGAGTCCAAGCAGGCCATTTCGCAAGAGGTGCCGAAAATCGGCATGAGCACGGTCACGATGTAGCCGTGCAAGTCTGGGATAGATAGCGGCCAGGCCTACGATAGCGGGTAGTGTGTGAAATGCCTCCAGAATACGGTAAGCGGCTCCGTACTGTCCGGTAGGGACTGCTCCGAGTATGGCTTCGATCATCACCATATCCACGCGGTAATACATCACCGTGAACAGGCCGGCGAACCCGAAGGGGATCATGACCTTGATTGCTCGCTTGAGAAAGCGTCTGCTCACGAGAGACCTGCGCATTTTTGCGAATCGCCTGTCGATACACAGGATGTTGATGCCCGTGGTCACTGTCATACCCAGCGCCATGCCGGCGAGCGTCCACGCCGCTGAACGGGTGGCGAACAGCAGGAGCAGACCGCCTCCAATAACCAGTACCTTTTCCACGATCAGCATGACGGCTTCCTGGCGCAGGTTTTCGAATGCCTGGTACATGCTGCGGCAGTAATTCGTGAGGTTCAGTGTGAGGGCATATATCCCGGCGAAGCACACGGCCAGCAACGCACTCCCGCGATAATCGAGCAAGACCGCTACAATCAGCGCACCTCCCCATGCGAGGACCGAGTTCCCGATTCTCAGTGTCATGAAGTTGGAGAAGTAGAGGGATGCCTTGTCCAGCGCCCGCGATACTTCGCGCACCGTGTACTGCGCCATGCCCAGATCTACGAAACCCGCGGCGATCATGGTCAGCGACAAGGCTGCCGTAAGGACACCGAATTCACGCACACCGAGCAGCCTCATGCATGCCGCCGTAATGAACAGAAACCATAGCGGTTTCACGATGGCGTTGGCAACGCTCAGCCAGGATATGTTCGCCAGCAGGCCGGGTCGGGGTTGTCCCTGCCCGGCGGGGTTGGCTGTACCTTCACTCGGCATGGATTTCGGGCCGGGCAACCGGGTGGGCTGCGCGATGGGCAGATGCGGCGGCAAGGCCGGCCAGGGCTCCGATGAACAGGGTCTTGTCGCCGGTAGCGAATGGATTTTCGGTGTTTCCCACGAGGCTTTCCGCAATCAGGCACGCCATGACGAAAATAGCCACGATGCGGTCGATGCGAGCTATGGCGGGCATACGCAGTGTTCGAATGGTCCGCACGACCGTTCCGATGTAGAACGTGCCGAGGAGCCCAAGCCCTATAAGACCGTGGCGGTACCAGACGCCCACCGGGCCGTTATGAATAAACGAGGTTTCGTGCGTCCACTCATAGACGAGGCTGTAATATTTGATCGGGACCCCGAAGCCGTAGCCCATGATGGGGTTCATGCCGATGTACTCCAATGCCGCGCGCGCCTCGAAGAAGCGGTTGATCAGGGAAATATCCTGGACCGTGGCGGTTTGCAGGGAAAGGAACCGGTTTGCAAGACCGGCAATGATGAGTGAAAAGAAATTGTCGAAGACGAGTGTCCCCACCACGAGGAATAGTACTCCCCCGAGGACCCCGATGGATACGATCCGGAATTTCTTTTTCCGATCGACGCACAGGAAGATGACCGCAATGCCCAGCATGTAAGACACCCACAGGGCCCGGCTTTGTCCGATCACGATGGCTGCAGACAGGATCGTAAATATCCCGGCAATAGCCGTCGTATGCAGCTTTTTCCGGCTGTACAACAGGATGGTCAATGCGACGAGGCCAGCCATCAGCAACACATGTTCGTTCGTGACGACACGCCCTGTGGCGATCTGCCACAGGAATTCCGCGTTGTTGATGTGGGTTTGGTAAAACCAGAAATTTCGAAACGCAATAAAGAGCGCAACAAAGCCCAGACTAATCAGGACAGGTTTTTGGGGAAGCAGATCGGACCGCCGAATGCAGAGTTCCTTGATTGGAAAGTAAAAGGCCAGCATGGTGATGGCCAGCCATTCGCTGACAGCGGTTTGCATGTCGCCGCCGAGCAGGGGGGTAAGCCCAAGAGACAGCGTAACATAGACGAGAAAAAGAAAAAGCGCCCAGTCGATGGGTGTTTTCAGGACGCGATCCCGGTAGAAGAAAAAACGGCTTATGAACCAGTACGTCAGATATCCGAAATACAGTAGTCCGTAAAAGATTTCCTGTATCTGAAATCCGGCTTCGTAGTTGGCTGAAACGACGAAGGCGGCCAGCACGGCGCACAGCAGGAAGACTTCGTTGCGTGCCAATGCCCCGAAGACAAGGGCGGCGAGGAAGGCTGCAGCCAGTACAGCCAACAAGAGGGTCGAAAGCCAGGTCCCCAGTACAATCAGGAGAAGCCCGAAAGCCAATCCCGCATACAGCAATGGCCGTGTCCACACGAACAGCCGCTCGGGCGTGAGTGCGTCAAGAGAAAGGGACGATTTCTCGCTGGTCATTGCGCCCAGGTTCGCGCCTGGAGCCTTCGCAGAAAGTGCCCGTGATTTCTGGCCCACCAGTCATATACGAGCACGTAAATCACGACCAGCAGAAAGGCGGAGAGCGTGGCGAGGATGCAGATGATCGACCGCTTCGGCTTTGCTTTGAGCGCCGGCGGGATGGCCTCGTCGAGAACCTGTACCGCCAGCGCCTCCCGATTCTCCTGAAAGCGCGCCTGTTCGTATAGCGGCGCCAGGACTTCAAGGATGCTGCGCTGGATCATGGTTTCCAGTTCCAGTTCTGCATAGGTGCGTGCAACCGCAGGTACTTCCTCCTGCGCCACGGGGAGCATTTGCTCCCGGCCGGCCAGTGCCTGCCGGTATTTCTGATCGGCGGCGAGGGCGATTTCCTGTATGGCCTGGACCTGCGCATTATCCTCGCCGTATGATGCGCGGAGCGCTTCGTATTGGATTTCAGCCTCCAGCGCGCTTCTGCGGAGCGCACCTACCTGCTCGAAAAAGCTTTCCGTCTGAGACGTCAGGTCGTACACGCCGTACTCTTCCTGAAACTGTTCCGCGGCGTACAGCACGGAGTCCATGGCGGCCCGGGATTCGAGGTAGCGTTTTTCCAGCGAGCGGCGATAATCGAAAGCCCCCTCGCTGGAGAGTCGTACGCTCATCTCGTTGAGGCGGCGGACCAGGAAATTGGCCATGTCGGCGGCGCGTTGGCGGTCCTTGTCCAGCACGGAGACGGACAGAAAATAGTACTCCATATCCACTTCGAACGCCACGTTGTCTTCCAGCATATCAATAGCTTCTTCCAGCGGGTATTCTTCGTCCTCCGTTTCGTAGAGAGTAATAAGGTCGAACGAATCCACCACAGCTTCCATCATGGAACGGCTGGTCAGAATGGCCAGATAGCGCGTGTAGTCTCCCCCGGGGCCACCTCCGAACAGGGCAGCCGCGCCCGCTGGAAGACTTCCCAGCAAACCGGCGGCCAACGAGGTTTCGCCTCCCTGCGGAATGAGCACGCGGGCTGTGCCGCGGTACCAGTTGGTCAGAAGCAGGCTGATGACCACGGAAGCCACGCCCGCAAAGACCGTAACGCCGATCACCAGGCGCCGATACCTGTACAACGTACCCAGCGTGGCCCAAAGCGTATCCTCCGCACGCTCGCGGCGCATCTCCTCGTCGTATCCGGGTGCGCCTCCTTCATCCGGCGAATGCATGGTTTCAGGGCTCATTGTCTCCGGATCAGCAGGTACGTGGCGATGATTCCGGTCGCGGCGCTGATGGACGCCACGACGCCTTGTATGGTGCGCGACCGTTCTTCCATCCTGAATCGCTGATACTCCGTCAGGAGCCGTTGCAAGTCTTCCGTATCGGCCAGAATCGTTTTCCGGTTCACGAAGATGCGATCTCCCGATTCGATTTCCGTCCTGGAAGTCTCCACGAAACGATTGGTACCGGCCTTGATGACATACGAGGTTCCGGCGTTTTCCCCAAGTCCGCTTGCCGCGTTTACATAGTACTCCGGCGACATACCTGCCTGATGCGTGACATATCCCGGACGATTCACCTGTCCGAATACAAAGACCTGATTGTTGTCGCGCGGGACGTATACCTTGTCACCGTCCTGGAGAGGAATAGGCGGAGCTCCTTGTCCAAGCGCAACAGTCAGGTCTACCGGAACGCTGCTTTGCACCCGCAGGTCGTGGGTCAGATAAGCGCTGCCGAAGAAACCCATGTTCGCCAGCCGGGTGGATTGCATCAGGGCCAGCGTGTCGGCCGGGACCAGATCGGGTATGCCGGCGAGCATTCCAAATCTGTTTTCGTACTCCGGTTCCGGCATGGGCAGGGTGGATCGCTTGAGATGCGCCGCACGGGCAAGCGCTCCGGGACGCATTCCTCCCGCAAGCGCTACGAGGTCTTGCAGCGTCGTTTGGCCGGAGAGGATGGGGTAGGTTCCGGGGTATTGCACCCATCCCTCGATATCGGCGACGCCGCGCACCGTTTCTTCGGCCAGCACATGCACCTGATCCAGGGCCTGCACCTGTACGTCCCCGCCGCCGTACAGCGCGGCCACATCATATATTTCGGCTTCCACGGAGCCGTCATCAAGCACGCGGGTGAGCCGAACCTGTCGTGCATAACCGGGCGTTTCCTGCCCGGTAGCGAGGGCAAGGAGATCGGAGAGCGTATCGTCGGACCGGTGGTCGTATATCCCCGGGAAGGCCACATTCCCCGATATGAAGACAGAGCCGTAATCGGGGTCGAACGCAGGCACGGACACGATGTCCCCATCCCGCAGATAGGGGTTATGTTCCGTATTGCCGGTGGCGTGATATCTCAGCAGGTCCACCGTTTTCTGTGTTCCGTCCGTATGCAAGAGCAGGACATTCCGCAGGGCGGGGCGAAACGTCAGGTTTCCTGTCGGGGCCCGGGTGGTGTCTGCATAAGCCAGACTCAGCACGCCGGCCAGACGGCCCACGGGCGTGGCCAGATAGCGTCCCGGAAACGGGACCGCTCCCGAAACATGCACGTAAAATCGTCTGGGCTGCGCCAGCGCGATTTCCACACGCACATTTTCGAAAGATTCGCGGAGCGCCTGTTTCGCCCGGCTGCGTGCTTCCTGCAGAGAAAGGCCCCCTACCTGCACGGCGCCGGCTTCCGGTACGATCAGATATCCGTCTGCCGAGACGGCGGTCGGGGCAAGCAGCGGTTGAGGGCCGCCCACGGATATATCGAAGAGATCGCCCGGCCCCACGATATACTGATCCGCGTCCACCGTTCCTTCAAGAGGAATCATCTCTGCTGCACTTGGGAATCGGGTCAGTTGCTCCTGGAGAGGATTTATCTCCGGGCCCATGGTCGCCGGAGATACGGATTCGCTCCCTTGCGAATCGAATTGGGCTTGCGCCGCTGTTGGAGCGAGCAGGAACGATGCGAGGAGAATCCACGCCATAACGGTCGCCGAAGCGTTCCGGATGGATGGATGCCTGTGAAACGGGGAAAACAATGGTCGGCCTGTCATGCCGGATGCCGATATATCGAGAGGCGCGGGCAGCGCCTTCGGAGTATTCGGATTATGAAAGTACGAGCGAATTTTGTAACGATTTCCGGGGTAGGCTCGACCGAAATGAATGAGAGGCGCCGGGTGGAAGTGTACAGTGCGTATTTTAAAAAATACCTCGTTTCTTCGGGTGTTGCAACAGCCGGAGGGCTATCGGGTTCCCTGTACATCGGTGGGTTTTTTCGAGCGCACGCTCGAATTGGTAATCCGATCCGCGCATTTTGCGGGAATGTCTTTCATTATGGTTTCACAGAGGATGCTTCGTAAAGCCGCCCCCGCCAAGATCAATCTTGGTTTGCATGTGCTCCGCAAGCGCAGCGACGGGTATCACGACATCGAAACCGTGTTTCTGCGGATCGGCTGGGCGGATGAGGTTTCCATCACACCACCCGAAGGCCGCAAGGAGGCGGATTTCCCGGCGTTTTCCGGCCCGTTGCAGGTGATTCCTGTGGAGGATGCCTCGCCTGCTGATCGTGTGCTCCAGGTTCCGCCGGGCGCCGATAATCTGGTCTATCGCGCGGCGCGATGCCTTAACCCGGACAAGGCGGCATCTATTGAGCTTCGCAAACGTATTCCCGTGGGCGCCGGACTCGGAGGCGGGTCCAGCGATGCGGCCACGGCGCTTCATCTGCTGAATGATTGGTGGAAGTTGGGTCGGTCCCTGGAGGAGCTGATAGATATAGCCGCAAGCGTCGGTGCGGATGCAGCATTCTTCGCAGCGGGAGATGCGGCGGCGTTCGGCACAGGACGCGGCGATATGCTGAAACCACTCCTGCAGGACGGGACTCCGTACGTTTTTCCGTATCACCTTGTGGTGGCGGCGCCGCCCGTGCAGGTCTCGACCGCCGGAGCCTATGCCCTCGTGCAGCCGAATGACCGGAATCGCCCGGATTTGTGTGAGGTCTTGTTATCCGGCGATCCTGAGCGCTGGCGCGCAGAGCTGACGAACGATTTCGAAAGGGTCATACTGCCCCGGTATCCCCGCATCGCTGCTGCGAAGACCGTGCTCGAAGAAACGGGCGCCGTGTACGCTTCGCTTTCCGGTTCGGGTTCGGCGGTGTATGGTGCATTCGAGGACGAAGCACGGGCCCGGAAAGCCGAGGATGTGCTCCGCCGATCCGGTTGCCGAACCTGGCGGGGCCGCGCATGAACGACCGGTTCGATATCACGATGAACACGCACCCCGGTACATTACGCCGCTGCATAGTGTTAACAGGCCCTAAGCAGGTCTTTCCTGTTTGCGGCGCTTACCAATCGACGCCGCGCTCGCCGACGTTTGCCTTCCTCTCTTCGCCCAAGGGGTCATCGTAGGTCAGGCCCAGTTCTTCGGGGCTGGGAAAGGGATCTTCCGTGATCTCGATCTCCTCGGAATCGACGAGACCCCGGAAGTACTGCCCCACCAGAAACAGCGCATTGTGCGCGCCCTGTCCCCACCAGAACGAATCAAAGGTCACGCGCCGGTCATTGAATCCCACCCATGCGCCGGTCACCAGGTTGGGGTGCATGAGGCCGAACCAGCCGTCTGCGTGGTTCTGCGTGGTGCCCGTCTTGCCTGCCAGATCGTAGTCGTACAGCTCGTACTGACCTCTGATGCGTCTTCCCGTGCCACCGGTAATAATGCCCCGCATCATGTTGACCACCGTGTACGCCGTCTGTTCGGAGAGCGCTTCTTCCGGCGAGGAGGTGTGCTCGTACAGTACGTTTCCGAAGCGATCCTCGATGCGCGTCACAAAGACGGGATCGTATTGCAGGCCGCCGCTCGCCAGCGTGCTGAAGGCCGAGGTCAGTTCAAGCAATGTGATGTCGCTGGTGCCGAGGGCCAGCGCCGGCACGGCGTCCAATTCGCTTTTTATGCCCATCCTGCGTGCATAGAACGTAACCAGTTCCGGGTTCACGAGCTCCGTGATCACACGAGCCGTGACCGTGTTTTTCGACTGAGCCAGCCCTTCGGTAAGGCTCATCATGCGCCCCGTTGATTGGTCGTCCGCGTTTTGCGGCTGCCATACTACCTCGGTAATCGGATCCACATACGTGAATGCACTGTCCGGGAGCTGATGCCAGGGGGGCCATCCGTTGTCGATCGCTGCTGTGTAGACGAACGGTTTGAATGTCGAGCCGGGTTGGCGGGCGGCTTTGTTGACATGGTCGTACCACTCGGTCTTGAGGTTTCTTCCGCCCACCCAGGCTTTGATGTGTCCGGTATGGGGATCGATGGAGACCAGGCCGGCCTGGAGCCGCGTTTTGGCCGTTTTCAGCGAATCCATGAACGCCGCGTTATTGCGGAGCTGGGCGACGGCGTCGTTCGCCGACATTCCCGGCTGGCGCAAAAGCGAGCGGTAGCGCTCCGTGCCCCGGATGAACGACGCGAGCGTTTGGGGATTGTTGCGCCAGTACCGGGCCCACGGCTCGTAACCCGTCTGTTCCAGGTACGGGTCGAGTGATGTCCAGAAGCCGCCCCCGTAACTCCATTCGTAATCCACGACTGCCTGGAGGCCCTCCATATTTTCGTCCACGGACTGCTGTGCAATTTCCTGCATCCGCGAGTCGAGCGGCGTATACACGCGCAAACCGTCCTCATACAGGTTGTGGCCGTTTTCCGCAGCCCACTCCCGCATCCAAAGCCGCACCTGCTCGGCGAAATACGGCGCCAGAGCCGCAGTCACTTCCGAAGACGGGTTGTAGTCGGTGCGTACCGAATCGGGATGGTGTTCGTCATAGAATGTGCGCGGGATGAAGCCCTGATCCGCCATCTGTTTCAGCACCACGTTCCGCCTGCGACGGGAATTTTCGGGATTCCGGTAGGGATTGTAATACGTATTTGCTTTCAGCATCCCGATCAACGTGGCTCCTTCGAGAGGAGATAATTCCGCCGCCGTTTTGCTGAAATAGGTGCGGGCCGCCGCTTCGATCCCGTATGCATTGCTGCTGAAGGGCACCGTGTTGAGATACATCTCGATGATCTCCCGCTTTGTGTAGCGGCGCTCGAGTTGCACCGCCGTGATCATTTCCTTGAGTTTGCGGGAAACGGACACCTCGAAACCGATGTCCTGGTTGTACAGGTTGCGGGCCAACTGCTGGGTAATCGTCGAGGCGCCGCGCAATTCGCCCTTTCGAATCACATCCACGGCGGCGGCCACGAGGCCCCGCGGGTCAATACCCCAGTGACCATGAAAGCGCCGGTCCTCTGTAGCGACGAGGGCGTTGATCGCATGGGGTGAAATATCGTCGTAGTTGGTCCAGGAACGATTCTGGAAAGCATACCGCACGAGTTCCTTGCCGTCGGCCGTATAGGCGACCGTTGCAAGCTGCAAATCGGGATTGTCGAGTTGCCGGAAATCCGGCAGTTCATCGGAGAGCAGCAGCGCCCATCCCCCGATGAAGAAGGAAAAGGCAATGACGCCGCCGCCGATCACAGAAAGCAGGAACGCAGCCTGCGCCTTTTTTTCGTTCCGGAAACGGCGGTAGAAATACCCCTGCCGCTTGCTGGAGCGGGATCGGTCAGGGCCCGCACGACGTGCGGCAGGATCGCTGAAATAGCGTTCCAGTTCTTCCTTGGAATATCGCGAATCCGACATGAACACGAAAAGAAGGACGGTGCTCCTTGAATGCCGGTTTTCGACCGTTCGTTCCGCAGGGAAACGCAACTTTACGGGCGTTTATCGCTAAGAGAGGGGTATATCCAAAGGCAGGGATACCGTTATTGCACGTACATATCGGACGATGTACCAGAATTCTTACCGACCCCTCACGCAATTTTCGATGTTTCCGCCGGTCATCAAGAATCTGCTGATTCTGAACGGGCTGGTATTTCTCGCCACGATGACTCCTGTCCTGAGTCGGGTGCTTGTGCAGTGGTTTGCCCTGTGGCCTGTAGGAAATTCCGGATTACCAGGCGGTTTTGCGTCGTTTTTGCCGTGGCAACTGGTGACGTATTCCTTTCTGCACGGAGGCTTCACGCATCTTTTGTTCAATATGTTTGCGCTGTGGCTGTTTGGCGTGCAGATCGAAAATACATGGGGCAGTCGCCGGTTCACCATATTTTATTTCGTCTGTGTCATCGGCGCGGGGCTGATTCAACTGATCGTTGCTTCCTCCAGCGGTACGGTGTATCCGACGGTAGGCGCATCGGGCGGGATATTCGGCATCCTCCTTGCCTTCGGCATGATGTTTCCCAACCAGCCCATCTATATTTATTTTCTGTTCCCGATCAAGGCAAAATGGCTTGTGATCATGTACGGCGTGCTGGAATTATGGGCCGCCGTGACGGGCACCCAGGCCGGCGTCGCCAATTTTGCCCATCTTGGCGGCATGTTGTTCGGCTTCCTGCTAATACAGTACTGGAGGGGCAAACTTCCAATACGCCCCGGCCGAACGATGTATTGGTAAGCATCGGCGATGAAACGGTTTGTGCGCACAATCCTCGCTGCGGTCAATATCCCGATCGCATTGCTCTTTCTGGCCGGGTACCTTGCGTACTACGTGCCCTTCGGCGTTTTCTGGTGGTTCGAACTCGTCGCCGTGTGTTTACCGTACATTGCGCTGGTTCTCGCGGGGATGACGGTATTGCTTGCGCTGGCGGGGAACCGGCGCGCTCTGGTCGTCAACGGCGTGTTGCTGGCGCTTTTTCTGATCCGCGCCAATCCGTTCGACCGCTTCGATGCCGTCCCGGACACCCCGGACGATGCACTGACGCTCCTCACATTCAACGCTCCCGCCATCTGGCGCGATGCTACTCCGGAGCGCCCCGCGCACATGGCTCGTCTTGTCGAGGAAAGCCGCCCGGATATTATCGGTCTGCAGGAGGCCTCCATTGCCTGGTATGACGAGGCGCCTTTTACCCGGGCCGATCCGTATGTCTCGATTTTGTTCGACTCGCTGGGCTTCTCGTCCATACGTCCCGATAATGCTTCCTGGACGCAACAGCCCGTGCTCAGCAAGCCGTCGGTTGTGCATGTGTCCCGGCGTCGCCTGTATTCGTCGGATAATCGTACGTCGCATGTTATCAGGGCCCGGGTACGCTGGCAGGACCGGGATTTCATACTGTATAACGTGCACTTGCGCACGTTCGGGGAAAGGAAACCCTGGGAGGAAACGCGCTCGTCCGTTTTCGATGTCGAATATATCATGCGCTATCTCAGGCAGTACCGCGCCGCATACCGGGTCCGCGCCCGGGAGATCGATGGGATCGTAGCGATGATCGAAGAAGAAACACTGCCCGTTATTCTCTGCGGCGATCTGAACAGCACCCCGAACAACCGGGTGTACCACACATTGTCGGGCCGGTTACGCGATGCCTTTGCGGAGGCGGGCGAGGGGTGGGGAATGACCTACCATGCGCGGTTGCCTGCGGTGCGGATCGACTACGTATTCGTGAGCGAGGAATGGGAAGTCGTCGCCGCCCGGGTGCAGGAAGCGCATCTTTCCGATCATCTGCCGCTTCTGGTAACTTTGCGCCTCCGGGATTGACGGGTTTCCGGATGCTCCTTTGCGAAGCGCTGAGCGAAGCGGTTTTGATCAGAGTATCCTATCCATAAACCTGTTTCGTGCAACACAAGAACATTCGGTTTCGTTACAGGAGAGTACCCGTTCATCATTGTTATTGACAGCCATGGAACGATATCGGCGAGAATCACGGCCTGTGCAGGTGGGTCCCGTGGAAATCGGGGGGCGCGCACCGATATCGGTGCAGTCCATGACCACCTCCAAAACACATAATGTAGAGGCGTCGCTCAACGAGATTCGCCAACTTGCCGAGGCCGGCGCCGACATTGTGCGCGTGGCGGTACCGCGCCCGGAAGATGCAGAAGCGCTGCCGGATATTGTGCAGGGCGCTCCCGTGCCGATCGTCGCCGATATTCACTTCAATTACCAGTATGCCCTGAAGGCTGTGGAATCGAAGGTGGCCAAGGTCCGCATCAATCCCGGCAACATAGGCAAGGAAGAGTGGGAGCGGGAAGTATTGCTTGCGGCGAAAGAAGCCGGCATTCCCATTCGCATCGGGGTCAACTCCGGGTCGCTGGAAAAGGATCTGCTGGACAAGTATGGCTACCCGCAGCCGGAGGCCCTCTTCGAAAGCGCTATGCGGCATGTGGAGATATGCCAGCGGCACGGGTTTGAGGACCTGGTTATTTCGGTCAAGCACTCGGACGTGTTTTTCATGATTCAGGCCTACCGCCTGCTTGCGGAGAAGACGCATTTTCCATTGCATCTCGGAGTCACCGAATCAGGTGCTTTCGATAGCGGTTCCGTCAAGAGTTCGATAGGGATCGGGACGCTGCTGGCTGACGGGATCGGGGACACGATCCGTGTTTCGCTGGCGACGCCCTCCGTACGGGAAGTCGAGGTAGGGCACCGCATTCTGAAGTCGCTCCGCCTGGGACGTCCGGGTGTAAACGTGATTGCCTGCCCCACATGCGGCCGCATGGAAGGCGATTTGTTTTCGATCGTGGAAAAGGTGGAGGCGGCGGTGCAGGAAGCCCGTTTCGAGAAGGATCTCAACGTAGCGCTCATGGGCTGTGCGGTGAATGGGCCCGGAGAGGCCGCGGGGGCGGACCTGGGCATTTCGCTTGGGCGGGGTCGGGCGCATCTTTTCAAGCGGGGCGAGGTGGTGGGTACCGTGCCATCCGAGGATATCGTGGAAGCGGTGATGGAGGCCATCGAATCCTGGGAGGACGACACCGATGATGCTACCCCGTAGGTTCGGGCGCTTTCGCCCCGACGGGAATTTCTGGACCGTGCCCAACGCACTCAGCATGGGACGGGTGCTTCTTGTGGTTCCTGTCGCATGGCTGATCATGGTCGACGGCTCGCTCGGCTGGATTTTTGCGCTGCTTGCCGTCATGATTATGAGCGACTGGCTCGACGGACGGATAGCGCGGCGGGCGGGCAGGGTATCGGATTGGGGAAAAATACTGGATCCGCTGGCCGACAAGATCGCCGGTATAGCTATCGTGCTTGCACTGGCTCTTCGGGGAATGCTGCCGGTCTGGTTTCTGATGGTGCTGATCACGCGGGATCTGCTTATTCTGCTGGGGTCGGGAGTACTCGTACGTCGCACAGGGCGCATGGAAATGAGCGATTGGTCCGGCAAGGTGGCCGTAGGGGCTGTGGCCGTTACCGTTCTTGCTGCGCTAATGCGGGCTGACGATCCCGTAATGCGATTCTGTTTGTTTGCGACGACGGGGCTTCTGGCCGGTTCTTTTGCAATGTACGGGGTCAGGTATGCCAGGCTGATGAAGCAAAGCGGGCCGCCTGCGGAGGCTGCGCCGGGCGCCGCGAGCGGGGCGATACGGGAGGAGCCCTGATCAGAGTATCCTATACAGGACGGCACATGGGTTTTTTTGACGGTTCTCAGGATGGCGAAGCACCCTCTGCGGGACTTGACAAGGGGCTGGACAAAACCAGAACGGGATTTCTTGGCAAGATGCGCCGGATCATCCGCGGGAAAAAAACCGTGGACGAGCAGGTGCTGGACGAGTTGGAAGAGGTGCTGGTTACCAGCGATGTAGGGGTCGGTACGACGCTCCACATCATCGACCGCATCGGAGAGCGGGTAGCCGAGGATCGCTACGTGTCGACGGCGGAACTGCACGTCCTGATCCGTAACGAGATCGCCTCGCTGCTGCTTGACGATGCCCCGGATCGCCCTGGAGGGTTCGACGCGCCGTTACCGAACCGTCCGCATGTGATCATGGTGGTCGGCGTCAACGGGGTCGGTAAAACGACCACAATCGGGAAGATGGCGCACCGGTACAAGGATGCCGGCAAATCCGTGTTGCTCGGCGCTGCCGATACGTTCCGCGCCGCTGCGGTGGAGCAGCTCTCGATCTGGGCCGAACGTGCCGATGTGCCTATCGTTCGGCAAGCGCAGGGGAGCGACCCGGCCTCGGTGGCGTACGATACGGTAGCCTCGGCCGATTCGCGGGGCGCGGACGTAGCGATTATCGACACGGCGGGACGCCTCCATACTCGCGGGGGGCTGATGGAGGAATTGGCGAAGATCCGGCGTGCGATGGCCAAACGCATTCCCGGAGCGCCCCACGAGGTGCTGCTGGTACTCGATGCTTCTACCGGGCAGAACGCCCTGCGGCAGGCGGAGGAGTTCACCCGCAGTGTCGAGGTAACGGGGCTTGCGGTCACCAAACTGGACGGTACGGCGAAAGGAGGCATTGTGATCGGTATTTCCAATGATTTCCGGATTCCCGTCAAGTACATAGGGGTGGGGGAGCGCATTGAGGATCTGCGGATATTCGACCGCCGCGCGTTTGTGGACACCCTGTTCGGGTAATGCCCCGGTCTGCTGCATAGTATTAACAGGCCCTGATCTGCTCGTCGGACATTTCCATGCAGGATATGCGGATCGTTTTTATGGGTACGCCGGATTTTGCCGTGCCGTCGCTGCGACGGCTCGCCGAGTCGGGCTACGGCCCGGTCGCCGTGGTGACGGCCCCTGACAAACCCCGGGGGCGGGGCCGCCGCATACACCCGACACCTGTGAAGGAGGAAGCGCAGCGGCTGGGTATCAGGACGATTCTGCAACCGGCATCCCTTCACGATCCTGTCTTTGCGGAAGCGGTGCGCAGATTGACGCCGGACTTGATTGTGGTGGTGGCTTTTCGCATTCTTCCCCCTGACGTGTTCAGAATCGCCCGGAAGGGGGCCTTCAACTTGCATGGTTCGTTGCTTCCGAAGTACCGGGGCGCTGCGCCGATCCACCGCGCTGTCATGGCGGGTGAGACGCAGACGGGCGTGAGCACGTTTTTTCTAAGAGAAACTGTGGATACAGGGAACGTGATCTTGCAAAAAACCATGCCGATCGGCCCGGACGAGACCACTGGAGACGTGCATGACCGTATGATGGTGATGGGCGCGGAGGCGGTCGTAGAGACGGTGCGGTGCATCGAGCGCGGGGAGGTTGAGGTGCATCCCCAGAACGACGAAGAGGCTACTCCGGCCCCGCGGATTCGCAAGGAAGACGCTCGCATTGTATGGGATCGACCTGCGTATCAGGTGCACAACGGTATACGCGGACTGTCACCGCATCCCGGCGCCTGGACCTGTGATGGCGAAAGCATGGTCAAGATATACAGGACGCGTGTAGCACATCCGGGCCGGCAGGGGGAAGTGCAGGGCATGCCGGGTCAGGTGACGGATGTGTCGGATCGCCTCGTGGTAGCTTGCGGCGAAGGGGCTGTGGAGTTGCTGGAACTGCAACAGGAAGGTCGCCGCCGCATCCCGGCAATGGATTTCCTGCGGGGACATGCACTGCCCGTGGGTCATCTGTTCAAATAGTGCGGGAAGGCCCATTATGTCGTCAGATTCGATTCGTGATCGCGCCGGGGCGGTTTCTCGCCTGGCCTCCCTGACGAAGGCGCCGCAAGGCGTCCCCGAGCGCTCTTTCGAAGCCCCGTCAAGCCTCATGGAACGTGCGCGTAGAACCCTTGAGGAGCGTTTTGAGGGGGTGGAAGGAGCAGTTTCCGGGACCGGTTTTGCGCACGGGGGCATAGGTTTGCTTGCTGAACATACGCATTACTTCGACGGGTTCGCCCTGTTTTTTTCCATCCCGTCCGGTACGGCGGTGGCGATGCGCGCCTCGTCGGGCGAAGCGTCCCGTCTTGCATTTGGAGGCGACGACAGAACATGGACATACGGCCCGGATCATCCGCTTCCGGATACGGTCCCCCCGCCTGTTCGTATTGTTTTCGAGACACTCCGCCGCCTGGCGCCCGAAGATGCGCGAGCCGATGTAGCTGTGGCGAATGCGGTGCCCTTTTCGTGTGCGGATGCCTACGTGGCCGCCCTCGGCATGGCCGCGGCGCGTGCATGTGGGGAAATCTTTTCACCTGTCCGGGAGGATCGTCGGATATGCGAACAGGTCCACGAAGCGGTTGAAGCGGGCCTGGGCCGCTATTTCAGCCCCGCGTTTCTCGTGGCTGCCGAGCAAGGGCGGCCCGAGCAGTATTCCTTCGTGGATGCCGCTACGCTCGAATGTATGCTGCTCGAAGCCGCTCCGGAGGATGCGCTTGCGTTCGGGCTGGTAGAGACAGGAGATCGTACCTTCTTCGAAGCCGGAGCCGTTGCAAGGAAAAGAAAAATGGCGTCCGAGGCGGCGGTCATTCTGCGCAGGAAGGGATTCAATGCAGTAACGTCGCTACGAGAACTGGAGCACCGCGATTTACTGACGGCGACCGACGCGATCCCCATCCGGTTGCGGCCTGCTCTGCGCTGGTTGGTGAAGGAGAACCAGCGTGTGCCGAAACTGGTAGGGGCGGTACAACGTAAAGACTGGCAGCTTTTTGGAGCGCTTCTTCTCATGGCCGACGCCTCGACGCGCAAGGACTGGGGGGGCACCACGGATGTGTCGGATAACGCGGTCGACGAAGTGGACGCCATGACCCTTGACGGCATGTACGGAGCGTTTCCCATGAACCGGGGGCGTGCGGTGGTGATGGCGGGACAGCCTTTTGTCGTTCCCCATTGTCTGGACCGCGTGCAGGCACAACTCAAAGAGAAATTCGACATGGACATGCACGTCATGCTCCTGTGACCACTTGCGTTTTCTGCACCGCGTTTCCGACCCCTTTCTTCATACCTGTTCCAAGTAATCCGTTTTTTTCTGTCACGTGGAAATCGTAGCAAACTTTGATATGGCCCGGGTCAGCGACCGCATCCGCAAGGAAAGTGCGTTCGTGGACCAGTTATTGAACGAGGTGGGCCGGGTCGTTGTGGGGCAGCGTCACATGATCGAGCGCTTGCTGATCGGGCTGCTCGGTGATGGACATGTGCTGCTCGAAGGCGTACCGGGCCTTGCCAAGACCCTCACGGTCAG
Source organism: Bacteroidetes bacterium SB0662_bin_6 (assembly GCA_009839485.1). Classification (NCBI taxonomy): domain Bacteria; kingdom Pseudomonadati; phylum Bacteroidota; species Bacteroidetes bacterium SB0662_bin_6. The sequence goes on along the minus strand of VXPQ01000028.1, from coordinate 6,189 downwards.
TTCTCTTGCCCGTGCAATCGGGACAAAATTCCAGCGTATCCAGTTCACGCCGGATTTGCTTCCCGCCGATCTGCTGGGCACGCTCGTTTACAATCAGAAGGAAGGGTCTTTTTCCATCAAAAAGGGTCCAATCTTTGCGAACGTGATTCTGGCTGACGAGATTAACCGGTCCCCGGCCAAGGTCCAAAGCGCTCTCCTCGAAAGTATGCAGGAGCGGCAGGTGACGATCGGCGAGACGACTTTTCCGCTCGGAGAGCCTTTTCTGGTGCTGGCCACTCAGAATCCGATCGAGCAGGAAGGCACCTATCCTCTTCCCGAAGCGCAGGTGGATCGGTTTATGCTGAAAATTCGCGTGGAATACCCGACCCGTGACGAGGAGTTGGAAATCATGCGCCGCATGGCCCGAACCGGCAAGAAAGAGGAGGTCAGGGAAGTGGTTGGACCGGAGGATATCCTGTCGGCGCGCGCCGTGCTGAACGAACTCTACATGGACGAGCGGGTTGAAAAGTACATGGTCGATCTTGTGATGGCGTCAAGGCGTCCGGCGGAGTACCGCTTGTCGGATATCGCTCCGCTGATCGAATTCGGCGCTTCCCCCCGCGCGACCATTCACCTGAACCTTGCGGCGCGCGCCCATGCTTTTCTGGAAAGCCGGGCCTATGTGACGCCGGAAGACGTTCGTATGCTGGCCCCGGACGTAATGCGGCACCGCATTGCGGTATCCTACGAGGCCGAGGCGGAAGAGATGACGAGCGACGATCTGGTGCGGCAGATCCTTGAAACCGTGGAAGTGCCGTAGCCGCTTTGCGTACCTGCATGCCCCTCCTCTCCAAGCGGTTTTAATCAGCGTATCCTTTATTGAATCAGGCCCGATGCTATGTCCGATACGTCGAAAGCCTTCAAGAAAGAATCTATCACCGTGGCTTTCATGGTGGAACATCTGCGGACGGCGGCGGGGATCGATATTGAATCCGTGAACGATGTTTCCGGTGAGGACCGATTGGTGACCGAGGTCGATTTGCACCGTCCGGGGTTGGTGCTGGCCGGGTATACCGATCTGTTTACCCATCAGCGTGTGCAGATTCTGGGCAACACGGAAAACCGGTTTCTGCAACATCAGCCGGTTGCTGCCCGGCGCAAGGCATTCGAAACCCTGGTTTCCTTTCCCGTGCCCTGCATTGTGCTCACCGTAAACAATGAGCTCGACAAAGAGATGGTGGATATGGCGACGCGGCAGGGCGTGCCTGTTTTCCGGACGCCCTTGCAGTCCATCGACTTCATGGCGATTTCACGGGATTTTCTGAATGACCAGTTTGCGTTGCAGCAAACGATTCATGGCTCCCTGGTGGCCGTATACGGTATAGGTTTGCTCCTGGTCGGCAAATCCGGCATCGGCAAGAGCGAGGTGGCGTTGGACCTGGTTGAGCGAGGGCATCGGCTGGTGGCCGATGACGTGGTGATTGTCACGCGCAAGGAAGAGCAGGTCCTGATGGGCGCCGGCACGGATCTTGCCCAGCATTTTATGGAAGTGCGGGGGCTTGGACTGGTGGATATTCGCGCCATGTTCGGCATACGGGCTATTCGTTTTCGCAAGCGGGTCGAGATTGTGGTGCATATGGAATTGTGGGATACCGAAGAGGAATACACGCGTCTGGGCATGGTGAGTGACACCTTCAGCGTGCTGGATGTCGAACTTCCCATGGTGAAGATTCCGGTCACCCCCGGCAAAAACATCACGGTGATCTGCGAAGTGATTGCCATGAATCATCTGCTTCGCAGCGCTGGCTACGACCCCGCCGAGGTGTTTGCCAAGCGTCTTGCCGACCGTATTCGCACCAGGGGATCCGATATGCCTGCCCGGATGATCGAGTATTTCCAGCATGATTACGAGTAACCGATTCGCTTTCCTGTCCGGTTGGCTCGTTTGACAATCAGGCGGGATATTCCTATCTTATATTAACATGGGCTAAATTTTTAGCCTCCGTCTCAGGATTCGTCGTCCGTGCGGAGACATTACGTTATTCCCGGCCCGATACCTGAGGGTTGGGCATAATGCCACCGCAAACCAAATGTACGCTCACGCAATCACGCATTTGTATGTCGAAAAAACGCTACTATTACGACCCCCGATCTTGCCGGTATGTGGAGGATAAATGGGGCGGGCTGTACAGTGGCAGGCAGCTATTGTGGGTGGCGGTGCTGGCGCTTCCGATTGCCTTTCTCTTGTCATTAATCATTGACACGGTCGACGAGACCCCTCAGGAAGTAGCCCTGAAGACCGAAAAGGCGGTGCTTGAGGAAGGGATTGAGCAATTCGGTGATCGGGTGGATATGTACGCGCGTCAATTGGAAAGACTCGAGGAGTCGGACCGTGAGTTGCATCGCGTACTTCTCGGCGTGGAGCCGATTTCCGAAGATGTCCGGCGCCTGGGCGTGGGTGGTTCCGATCCGTATGAAGAGTTCGACCGGTTGGAGTCCCCAACGGGTACGTTGCTCAAGGAGACGGCGCAAAGGCTTGACCAGATCGAAGGCCGCATCAATCTCCAGGGCGCCAGTCTGCGCGATTTGATGACGCTTGCGAACGAGCAAATGGATCGGAACGATCAGATGCCGGCGATCCTTCCGGCTTCCGGCCGGGTCGTGTCCGGATTCGGCATGAGGGAGCATCCGATTTTCGGAGGCCGCAAAATGCATTACGGGATCGATATTTCCGTACCACGGGGCACCCCGGTGGTTGCTTCCGCTGCCGGTCGGATCCTCAAAAGAGGATACAGTACCAGTTATGGCTACCACGTGATTATTTCGCATCCTGCATCGGAAACCGAGACGTTGTATGCGCACCTTTCGGAGATCGACGATACCATCCGGCGCGGACGTGAAATCGAGCGTGGCCAACGCATTGGTCTCAGCGGCAACTCAGGGCATTCAGTGGCCCCCCACGTACATTTTGAGGTGCGGGACGCCAGAGGAATAGCCCGAAATCCGATTTCCTTCATGTCCCCATCCATGACGCCGGCGGAGTACGAAAAATTGAAGCGGGATTCGGAGCGGGAGACCCGATCCCTTGATTATTGAGCGCGGAGGACGTCGCATAGTCTGTTAGGGAGCCGTTTTGCGGCTGACAGATGGCAATAATTGGTATATTTTCTGTATATCTTTCAGAGTCACACATTTATTTACTTGCTTTTATCCTTTCGGAAAATTATAGTGCCTGCACAATGCGCAAGATCGGCCGCCTGATGCGCACCGGTTGCCTTGTCGGCCCTCTCAACAAGTTCTCACCCGATGTACTGGAGTCTCGAATTGGCATCTTACCTTGAAGATGCGCCCTGGCCTGCAACGAAAGGCGAACTCATCGACTATGCAGAGCGTACGGGAGCTCCGCGTGAGGTTATAGAAAATCTCGAAGAGATGGAGGATGATGGCGAGCCGTACGAAAGCATTGAGGAGGTTTGGCCGGATTACCCCACGGCTGACGACGACTTTTACTTCGAGGAAGAATGACCCGTCGCCTTGCGGGCGTTTACATCGTGTTCTTCTTCGGGTGGTCTGGTTTGCTGTCGTTCTGACGATTGCCGGTACGGCAGAAGCTCAGGACGCAGAGAGGAATACTTCTTTCGGCGCCAGGCCCGGAGAGGCGGATACCGACACCCTCATCGTACGCCGTGTTGCCTTTGAAGGCAACGAATTTTTTGGCGAGACGGCGTTGGCCCGCAGGGTCCGCACGAAGCCGAATCGCAGGTTTGCCAAAATTCCGGGAGCGACCTGGTGGCTGTGGATGTACCGCCTTGGGAACTCCGGAATACTCGGTGAACGGTTGAGCAATTCGCTGATGGCCGGCGGCGAGCCTCCCGCCGCGCTCGACATGGATGTTCTCCAGGCGGATCTGGATCGCCTGCGTCTTTTGTATCGCCAGGAGGGATTCTTCGAAGCGGAGGTAGCCGTCCGGATAGATACGGTCGCGGCAGGCAAGGCTGGCGTCATTTTTCAAGTGACGCCCGGACTGCCCACCTATATCCGGAATGTGTGGTACGACGGGGTCGATCACCTGACGCCTGACCAACATGCGCGGCTGGTGCAGGATGCCGTATTGCGTGTCGAACCCGTCGATCAGGATCGTCCTCTGTATCTTCGTGCACGCCGGCAGCGGTACTCGGAAACGATGCTGCATAGCGAAGTGCGGCGGATCCTTACCTTTCTGCGGGACGAAGGATATCCTGCCGTTACCCGCGATTCCATTCGCGCGGTGTTTTTTGAGGCAGTCCCGGACAGTTTTGATCTGCGCCTCGAAATCGGGACGGGCCCGCGTTATCGCTTCGGGGATGTCTCCTTCGAGATAGCGGGGCCCGAGCCGGAGATTGCGGAGCGGTCCGAAACCCTTTCGCTGGAGGCCTCCTCGGATTCCGTAGCCGGCGGTACGGCGTCTTTCCGGTTCCGGAACGAAAAGAAATTATCGCCGGGTTTGCTTGTTCGTACGCTTCGATTTACGCCGGGGGATTGGTACTCGCAGGAAAAGGTGCTTGCTACCCGGCGTCGCCTTGAAGGCACCGGCGTGTTTTTGTTTACGGACATTTTTCCTCAACCATCGACCGGTCAATTCACAGGCGCCGTTCCAACCTTGTCGCATCGTGTCGATCTTCGTACTCGCGACCGGCATCAGATCGGTTTCGAGCCGTCCGTGTTTCAGCGGGTGGATCCGTTCAACAACGCGGACAAGGAATTGGCCACGGGTGTTGCCCTAACGTACGAGAACGCCAATCTGCTGGGACGGGGCGAGGCGTTTCGCGTACGGACATCCGGCTCCATATCGACCGCTTTCGACGATTTAAGCACCTTAACCGCGAGGCAGGCGGAGATCGCGACGTCGCTCACGATGCCGTATCTCATGCGTCCGTTTCGCGGGATCGACGCTTCGCTCCCCCTGTACGATGTCCGCACACGCCTGACGCTCAGCCTGCTCACGGCCCGGCGCGACGATTTCGGTCTCATCATCCGCGCACGCGGCAATGCCCGGTACCGCCTGGAGTTGCGTCATACGGAGACCTTGACTTCTTTGCTGGACGTGGTGGACGTGAGCCTGAGCAATCCCGACACGCTGCGGAATTTTCAGGACGAGATTCTGAACGACCTGCTCGATCCGGTTTCAGACCCGGTCCAGCGGGCCCGGATTCTTGAGGATTACACGGTGCCGCAAATCAATACGGCGATCCGGTATGCGCTGCGTTCGACCAATGTGAATCCGCTCCGGCGCGACCGGGGATATAGTATCGAGGCGTCGGCGGAACTGGGCAATACCGTGCCTTATCTACTGGACCGTTTTGCCTATTCTCCCGGTAACGTGGAAGGCTATCTTCCCGGTCTTTCCTTCTTTGCCTCCGAGGGGCCGTCCGATCAGCTTTTGTACCGGCGCTATGTGCGTTTCGCCAGCGATTTCCGCTTGTATCACGCGGTGAACCCTTCTTCCGTCGTTGCGCTCAAATTCATCGGCGGCATTGCGCATCCTCTGGGCAGTACTACGGGGCTGGTGCCGTTCGGTCAGCGATTCTATACCGGCGGCGGCACAAGCGTGCGGGGCTGGGACTGGCGGGAGTTGGGTCCTGGCGGCGCCCAATTCCAGTCTGTCCAGGATGCCGGGGAAGGGACGAACATTCTCGGAGGGGATATCAAACTGGAAGCAGGCGTGGAGATGCGGGGAATTCTTTTCCATTTTCTCGGCTCGGACTGGATCGGCGCATTCTTTGTGGATGCCGGCAACGTATGGTTCGGCTCTCGCAACCCCGGCTTCGGAGAGGATGTATCCGGGAAACTGGATGGGCGCTTCCGATTCGATTCCTTCTATCGCCAGATAGGCGTCGGATCCGGGGTAGGCTTCCGTCTGGACTGGAAGTATCTCATCGGGCGCGTCGATCTGGCCGTAAAGGTCTACGATCCTCGTCGTCCCGATTTCGGAGCATTCCCCGACGGCCTTGGAGAACGCCGGTGGCATTTCGGCCTGGGGCACGCTTTTTAGGGCCTGTTACCACTATGCAGCTGCGCTCTGCGGTGCCTATTTTCCTGCCAGGCCAGGCGCCGCGAGCGCAATGTGGCCCAGCCACATAAGCGAGCGGCAACGCCGCATGGCGGGAAAAGAGGCACCGCCCTTCGGGTTCCGCCGGTCACGGCGTCACTCTTCGTTGCTCGTCGCTCATT
>VXPQ01000027.1 GCA_009839485.1 Bacteroidetes bacterium SB0662_bin_6 | reverse complement strand
GACCGGAAAGACGGTTGCCGTGCTTGTCGACGGCATGCAACCGCAGGGGCGGCACACGGCGCGCTTCCATGCCGATGGCTTTCCAACGGGGACGTACGTCTACCGGCTTTCGGCAGGCGCGGAAACCCTGACGCGGACGATGACGCTGGTCCGATAGGTCGAGTGTCGTAGGGGTCGGGGAGGAAGCGGCCTTACAAGCGGCCATGGAACCGGCCGAGGCTGTCGAAAAAACGCAAGGGACGAATATGGTATGGAACTGTGCGCCCCGATCCGAGCGCAAGCAGCCCGCCCCGATCACTGATGACGATGCAGCAATTCCGAGTACGTCGGCAGCGGCCACAGACGTTCGTCCACCATGGTTTCCAGGCGATCTGCGAGGACACGTACGGACTGCATCAACGGCTTGACGACATCGTGTGCATAGACCGCAGCCTGTGTGGAATCGCCTTCCGGAAACGCTTCGAACGCCGAGACCAGATCATCCGTCCCCGAAAGCAGCTCTTCGACGAGACGCCTCTTTTCGTCGAAAAGACGGGAAGAGAAGCCGGATTCGGCATCCTTGCGCGTTTCCTCAACTACAACCGGGATGATCCTGGTCTGCAGAATATTGAGCAGCGTGCGCGCCTCAATGTACAGTTCAGTTGCATACGCTTCCTGGAGAGTGGCCTGGCGGGCAGCGAGTTCCCGCTCATTGAAAATGCCAAGACCGCCAAAAAGCGTCACATTCTTCGGCGAGGTAAGGGACTGGTACGCCTCGGGACTACTTGTCAGATGGATCAACCCGAATTTTTCGGCATGATCGTACAGTTCCCTTGCGTAACCGTTTCCACTGAACAGCGCTCCCTCATTTTCCCGGATGGTTTCCCGAATGACCTCGTCCACTTCCTTGCCGGACTCGATTTCCTCGCACATATGCTTCAGGCTGTCCGCCAGCGCTGCGTTGAGCATCGTGAGCGGAAAGGCAATATGCTGATTGCCCCCCACCGCCCGAAACTCGAACCGATTGCCGCACCAGGGAAAAGGTGCGGTGCGATTGCGGTCTTCCATATTGGCCTTGATATCCACCACCGGCGCCGATACCTCGATTTGCTTGTGCTGTATCCCGTGCATGGCAAAAGGGCCGCCGTCTGCGATCTGCTTCACACAGCGTTCCATTGATTCGCCAAGATGGAGGGTAATGATGGCAGGCGGCGCCTCCTGCGCCCCCAGCCGATGGTCGTTCCCCGACGTGGACACCCCGCAACGCAGCAGGTCGCCGTGCTGCTTGACGCTCCGCAGCAGGGCGGCAACGAATGCGATGAAGCGGCGATTCTCTCGCTCGGTTTCGCCTGGCACAAACAGATTCGCACCGGTGTCGGTGTTCAGCCCCCAGTTGTTGTGCTTGCCGTTTCCGTTAATGCCGGCAAACGGCTTCTCGTGAAAAAGGGCGACAAGTTCATGTTCGAAAGCGAGATCGCGCAGTACATCCATGGCAAGCACATTCGTATCTGCCGCCAGATTCGCCAGATTGAAGATGGGGGAAATCTCATGCTGTGCAGGCGCCACCTCATTGTGCGTGCAATGGATCGAAATACCCAGCGCCCACATCGTTTCCCGCGCCTCCGCTATATACCGGTTGATACGCGGGGACAATCGGGAAAAATAATTGGTGGACAATTCCTGTCCGCGAAACGGCGAAGCACCCAGAATCGTGCGGCCGGTAGCTACCAGATCCGGCCGCGCCAGATACAATTCACGCTCTATGAGGAAAAATTCCTGCTCCCATCCGACATTGCATACGATTTCGGTTGCGTCCGTATCGCCAAGATGCTCAAGAAAACGCAGGCCCCGCTCGTTGACCGCAAGATTCGCGCGCAGCAAGGGGGTCTTCAGGTCAAGCGCCTCGCCCGTCCAGGAAACGAAGGCCGACGGGATATACAGCGTTTGCCGATAAACAAACGGAGGGGAACCGGTGTCCCAGCCGATGTACGCCGCAGCCTGATGCGTTTCCCGGAGTCCGCCATTCGGAAAAGACGATCCGTCGGTTTCCGTCTGAAACAGCTCGGAGCCTGTCAGGTTGATGATCAGCCGGTCGGTTTTAAAATCCACCCCGACGAACGTCTCGAGTTTTTCGCCGTGGACCGGCCCTCGCATGGGCGAGAACCAGTGCGAATACCCGATACACCCCTTCGACTGCGCCCATTCGCGTATAGACTTCGCCAGCTCGTTCGCCTCCTTTTTCTCCATGGGCAGCCCGGTCGCCCGGCACCGGGCAAAGGAGTAATACACTTCCGGATCCACCAACTTCTTCAGGATGGCGTCATCCAGCACGCGGTCGTTGATGTTCGCCAGAGACGGAGGCAGGGGAAGGGTCTGGAGGGGAGCGTCGTGCGTCGAGTGCTTCATGGCTGTAACTTGTTCGGTTTGGGGACAGCGCCTGGAAATTCGGTTTCCGGGATAGGCCTTAAAAATTTTATCGAAAAATATACAGGTTTAATTTGTTTGGTAAGTAATAGCGTTGATTTTGTTCTGATGCCCAATAAATTTGTCACTTATATCGCAAAGTAACTGTTCAAGCCCCTAACTTGACATCCTGATCGCGTCTGCGAATCACCGGAGAGTGCAATGGCGAAGCTTCGTGCCTCCATGTCGGTCAAGGAGTTCGACGACAATTATTTCTACGCCGAGGAGCTCAAAGCCTTCGCGCGCCAACTTGGTATCGCTGTCGGCCGACGGCGCAAGCTCGAGCTTGAGACCCTCATCCGTGATTTTCTTCGAACAGGGGTGGTTCCGCCTGCCAAACCCATGCCTGATCGACGGTCCGGGGAAGTACGCGACAGGCTGGCGACGGAAACGGTCGTCCGGGCCTACGTCGACGACAGGAGGACGAAAACATTCCTTCGAAACCTCGTCCGTGCGCGCGCCCCGTCGCTGAGAGACAAGTCAGGCCAGTGGTACTGGCTCAACGAATGGCGCCGCACGCAACTTCAGGCAGGCCGGCGCATCACCTACGCGGATCTCGGCAATCGATTACTGGAGCTTATGCGCTCAGAGGGCCGCTTGCCGCGGATCCCCGCCGCTCGGTTCAACAATTTCGTCACGGATTTCAAGGCGGACCCGGCTAACAAGGGCAAGAGCCGGGCCGATGCCGTGGCGGCCTGGAAGTGCATCAAGTCCGTCCCCGGACCGAAGACCTACGAGGCCTATGCGGCTCTTGAATCCGGTCGACGTAAGGTGGCCGGTTCCGAGTAGCGGAAGACTGATCGCTGGCGCACCTGATAGGGTTTTGCCTGGCTGCCGTGGCGGGGAAGGGGGTACGAAAAATGAAAAGTACAGGGCCCAACCAGTTTACGGGGAATTGGGGGTGGGTGTTGCGGGGTGAGGGAGAATGCGGCCTGCAAAGCGGCCATGGAACCGGCCAAAAAAGCGGCCAAAAAATAGGACTGAAAAAAATTATAATACATTTTAAATATTTGTTATATTTAATCTTATGACAAAGGAAAAAGCGGCCAAAAAAGCGGCCAAAAATATGGCCGACGAGGGCGAATCGATTAGTCGTGCGGAGCCCATGCTGGTGAGCAGCGGCTCAAGGCATCGCGCTGCCTTGACGGATCTAGCCCTCGAACTGACCGCCAAATCGGCCGGCCTCCGGCGCAGCCTTCCCGAAAGGGTGCTCAGCGCTCTCGCCGACCTGATACGGGCGATGAATTGCTATTACAGCAATCTGATCGAAGGCCACAATACGCATCCGGTCGATATCGAGCGCGCACTGAAAAACGATTACAGCGCCGACCCCGAAAAACGGAACCTCCAACTGGAAGCCAAGGCTCATATCGCGGTACAGAAATGGATCGACGAGGGCGGTTTGGCCGGCCGTGCGACGACAGTTGGCGGCCTCACTGAAATGCACCGCCGCTTCTATGGGCTACTTCCCGAAGGACTGCTTTGGACAGAAAACCCGGAAACGGGAGAGCGAAGTAAGGTGATTCCAGGTGCGCTGCGTGATCGCTACGTGAAGATCGGCCGGCATATTCCGGTGAGTCCTGGCGCACTGCCCCGCTTCCTTGAGCGCTTCGAAATCGTTTACAGCAAGCTCGGAAAAACAGATCGTATCCTCGCCGCCGCAGCCGCTCATCACCGATTTGTCTGGATTCACCCATTTCTCGACGGCAACGGGCGCGTAGCCCGACTGATGTCCCATGCCATGCTGCTGGAATCGCTGGATACGGGCAGCCTCTGGTCGATCGCCAGGGGTATGGCCCGCAACGAAGAGGCTTACAAGGACCACCTTGCGGCCTGTGACGCCAGACGCCGCAATGATCTCGACGGCAGAGGCCACTTGAGCGAGGAAGCGCTTGTGAAGTTCACGCACTTCTTCCTGACCACCTGCATTGACCAAGTGGATTTCATGGAAAGTCTACTGCAACCTGAACGGCTGCGCGACCGCATCCTGATCTGGGTCGAAGAGGAAATCCGGGCTGGCGCCCTGCCGAAGAAATCCGGCTCGGTGCTCGAAGCCGTGCTGTACCGAGGCGAACTGCCCAGAGGGGATGTGGCGCAAATCACAGGGGCCAGCGAGCGGCAGGCCCGACGCATCACGTCCGCACTGATCGAATGCGAAGCGCTTGCTTCGGAAAGCTCGCGAGCGCCGCTGCGCCTCGTCTTCCCCGCCCGGCTCGCGTGGCGCTGGATGCCGGGGCTGTTTCCGGAGAGGGTTGGGTGAGAAAAAAAGGGGTGAAAAAAGAAAAGTACAGGGCCTAACCGGTTTACGGAGAATGGGGGGTGGGGTTGCGGGGTGTCAGGATATTAAATGATTCTCTCCCTGCCACTCGGGTACCTGCTGGTCGCGCTTCAGTCGCATACGTTGCAGGCAGAGGGCGTCAAATATATCGCCCAGTTCGCCTCCATCGGACCTGACCGTGGGCAAACTTGCGGTAGCCTCCAGCCAGAATCGTCTTTCCAGCGCCCTGTCATCCTGATAGGCGTAATCCCACCAACTCAGGATCCTGTCCTGCGCTGCTTTCAGAATGGCGTTTCCCGGCAGTCGATCTCTTTTCTCCCGCTGATTCACTTGTCGGTGCGCCGGCATCAGATTCCAAAGGTCGTCGCACGACCAGGCGGACCAGGGAAAACAATGATCTATATCCGCAGCGGTCATCGACAAGCGCTTGCCGCTCCAGACGCAAAACAGGTTCTCCTCCCCAGCTAATCGGACTGCCCGTTCCCTTGCAATTCGGACATCCCGGGAAGCTTCGGACCAGTTCATGGCGAGAGCAATATCTCCATCGGTAATCTGTCGTTCCTGCCGCTCTGCATAGCCTTTCATAAGACGGCCCCACTCCGCCACCAGCGCAGGTTCTATCCAGACATCGAATCGCCGCAAGGCGCGCCACAAGTGCCGCGGAACGATCATCTTCCCGAAACTGGCGAGATATTCTCTGTTCAGCAGAACCCTCGCAGGTCTTTGCACCCTGCCCGCCCTGTCGATGGGAAATATGGGCTTGCCGTCCGGGTACTTGATGTAAGTGGCGGGCATTCTCGCAATGGTTTCCGCCGCATCCTTGAGCGCGGCATGCAGCGCCTTCCCGGCATCGCCGGAAAAGCTCATGCCTACCCGCATATCCAGATGGGATACCTCTTTCAGCCGCCTGAAACCATCTTTGACGAAGCCGAGCCTCTCTCCGTCGCTCCCCACGTTGGCGGGACTTTGCGGCAAGCCGGCAGAGATAAGGGGCTTGAAGAGCCGAACCCATGTCAGGGCCACCAGCCCAAGAGGCACGACCACCGTATCGTCATCCCTGTCCACTACGAAACCGGACGCACCGTCCGCAACCCGGCAAAGACTTCGCAACAAGGCCGGTTTGTACGTCGAACTCTTCTCGTCATTCAGAATGATGTGCCGGAGAAGGGGCAGTGCCCCGAGACCATCGTCCGGAAGCCGGACAGCGATCTGGGTCCAGGAGACATCGTTCCGTCCCAGTCGATCCGGGCTTTCCACGCAGCGCTCCAGAAACGCCCCGTGGCTGCGCGCCAGATCTTCTATCTCACCTGCCGTAACCGGGTGTATACCTCGCTGCGGATCGGCATATCCCTGACGCAAAGTAATCGCCAGAAGCCCGCCGGGCTTGAGAAGATTAATCATCTTCCGAAAAGCCCTCAGGCGCTTACCCGGAGGAACGTGCATCCAGACCGCACTTGCCAGAATCAGGTCAAAGGAAAGACCGGATCGGGTAAGCTCCGGCAAAGCAGGCAATGCGTCGTTGCTCCACTGAATCCGGGAATCGGGATGTTGCCGCGCCGCCAATGCCCGCATCTTCGAGGACGGCTCGGCAGCAACCACTTCGTATCCCTTGCCAGCCAGCCATGCCGCATCCCGCCCGCTGCCGGCGCCGATGTCCAGTACAGCCGCTGAGGAGGCAGGAAGCAAATCCGTCAGCCAACCATGCACCGCTTCCGACGCAACGTCCTCGTACTGAGCCGTTACCTCTTCAGCATGCGCGTCGTACCATGCAATTACGTTGGTCATGAAGGATTGCCTGTTCCTAACGAACACATCGAATGTCCTGACTCAGATAAAACATGTTACAAAAAGAGAACGTTTCGGAGACGCCCAATCTCACCCCACGCAACCTCCTCAACCCCTCAAGGGTTTGCTTGCATCCGCACGCCTGACACCCACCCAATTCCCCAAAAACCACCCATGAACGCACCGCTCCTTCCTTACCGAGCCGCCATGTTGGCCACCCTGATCCCCCTGCTGCTGTCCTGTACGGCGCTCCCCAGCTTAGCCCAGGACGCCGACCCGAACAACGCAGCCTTCGTCACCCGGCTGGGCAACGATACGCTCGCCGTGGAGCGATTCGTGCGTACGGACGCCCGAATGGAGGCCGATGTGGTCCTGCGCACCCCCACTACCACCGTGCGCCATTATGTACTGGAGATGGACGAGACCGGCGCATTGCAACGGTACGAAGCAACGATCCGGACGCCTTCCGAACCCGCCGACGCTTCGCCTGTCCGTCACGAAGTGAGAACCCTTGTCGGCGATAGTCTGGTTGTGGTCGCCACAGAGGGAGACGAAACGCAGACCCGCGCCATGGCCGCGCACGGCGGAATGCTGCCCTTTCTGGATATGATCCACTGGCCCTTCGAACTGATGCTGACGCGCGCCTATGCTTCCGGCGCCGACAGCGTGGCGCAGGACCTCTTTACCGGTCGGGGCTCCATGCAGTTCATTGTCCGGCGCATTTCCGAAAACGCCATGACTGCGCAGCATCCCTTCCGGGGCACGATGGACGTTCGGGTAGACGACGCGGGGCGACTGCTCCGCCTCGACGCCGGAGCCACCACACGCAAACTGATCGTCGAACGTGTACCGTCGGTAGATATCGAAGGCCTGGCGGAGTCTTTCGCCGCACGGGACCGGGAAGACCGTTCGTTCGGCGCACTGTCGGGCCGGGGCGAGGTCAACACTGCGGTACACGGCGCGGCCATCCAGGTCGACTACGGCACGCCCTCGAAACGGGGCCGCGAACTCTTCGGCGCGCTGGTGCCCTACGGCGAAGTCTGGCGGACCGGCGCCAACCGGGCCACGCACTTTACCACGGACCGGAACCTCGTCGTCCGCGACCTCGAAGTGCCTGCCGGCGAATACACGCTCTACTCCATCCCCTCCGAAGAAGGCGGCCTCCTGCTCATCAACACGCAGACGGGCCAGGGCGGCACGACCTACAATGAGGACCAGGACCTGGGCCGCGTCGACCTGACCCGGACCACCCTCGACGAATCGGTTGAGGTCTTCACCATCCTTGTCGAGGAAACGGACGAAGGCGGCGTGCTCAAACTACAGTGGGGCACGACGGAATTGTCCGTTCCGTTTACAGTGGAATAAGGCTCCGATTGCGATAAAAAAGAGGATTAGAATGGAAGAAATGAAGCCCGCGCGGGTCAAGCCCACCATCAACATCGATGTCCTCAATCAAGTTGACGCCCGCGTTGGCATGATCGAGAGTGTCAGTGAGGTGGAAGGATCCGACAAACTCGTTCGACTCAAGGTCGATTTCGGCGACCACAAGCGAACGATATTCGCGGGGATGAAACAGGAACGCGAGGATCCAACCGAAATCGAAGGTCGACAGGCGCTGTTCATCGTCAACCTGGAGCCGAGGAAGATGATGGGAGAAATTTCGGAGGGTATGCTATTCGACGTCGGTTATGAGGACGGCCTTCAACCGGCGCTTCTGACCCTGGAGCGCCCGGTCCCGAATGGCGCCCGCGCGGGTTGAGAAATCGGAGAGGGAGAAAGCCTTCAGCGTCAGCGCGGCGAGTCAGAGAAACAGAGGAAGCCCCCATGCTCAAGTTACAGTGGGGTATGACCGAATTTTTTCAATGATGTAAAACTTGAATGGATGATTTCGAGATAACGCGCATTCCGGCCGCTTTGCCGGCAATCGAAGCCGATACCATGGCCTCCGGATTCGATATGCCATCCGAACGCCGGACAGGGGCTCTTTTGCAACTTCTGGCGGCGAGCAAACCGAACAGCCAGTTTCTGGAAATAGGTACGGGAACCGGCTTGGCGACTGCCTGGCTGCTGAGCGGGATGGATGCGTACTCAACACTGATATCGGTCGACGCCGATAAAAAGGTGAGTGATATCGCCTTTCGTCATCTGGGAGAAGATCGCCGACTGACTCTTATAGTCGATGATGCGAGCTTATGGCTTCAGAATATGGAAGAAGAGACTTTCGATCTGATATTTGCAGATGCAATGCCCGGAAAATACGAGCATTTCGACCTTGTGTGGAAGGCACTGTCCATCGGTGGTTTTTATGTGATTGACGACATGCTGCCACAGGACAACTGGCCGGATGGACACGAAGCCAATGTAGAGCGATTGTTATCGCAAATCGAGAGCCGAACGGATTGTCAGTTCGTAAAACTGGACTGGAGCAGCGGAATAGTATTGGTCGTTCGAACCCGGTAGGCTCGTATTATGAAAAGGGTTGCTGGCCTTCATCCCTCTTCAACCAAACCCCCTTCGGAAACTCGACGTAACCCACCACCCGGTGGCGTACGTCACAGTTCGTTTCCACTGCAAGAAATCACAATCGCCCTTCTGCCCAGCGGACGACAGCTTCAGCAGTCTCTATAGCCTCCCTGTATTGTTGGTCGTCCACTGGGCCGGGACTTCGGCAGCGCTCAGCTTCCCGCGTCGTCCGTCGGAGTGACGGGCTTCGCCGGTTTCACATGCATCTCGAGCCAGCGGTCGGTCTCCCACAGGACGTGCAGCACCGATTCGCGCGCCGCGTAGCCGTGGCTCTCGGCCGGCAGAAAGACGAGCCGCGCCGTCGCGCCCAGCCCCTTGAGCGCCGCGTAGAAGCGCCGCGACTGGATGGGAAAAGTACCCGAGTTGTTGTCGTCCTCGCCGTGGATGATGAGGATGGGCTCGTTCACCTTGTCCGCATGCATGAAGGGCGACATGTACAGGTAGAGATCGGGGTCCTCCCAGAATAGCCGCTGCTCCCGCTGGAAGCCGAACGGCGTCAGCGTCCGGTTGTACGCGCCGCTGCGCGCTACGCCGGCCCGGAAGATGTCGGAATGGGCCAGCAGGTTGCCGGCCATGAAGGCGCCGTAGGAGTGTCCGCCGACGCCGACCCGATCCGGATCCACGACCCCGCGCCGCACGCCCTCGTCGACCGCCGCCTGGGCGTTCGCCACCAACTGCTCGCGGAAGGTGTCGTTGGGTTCCGCGTCGCCCTCGCCGATGACCGGCATCGACGCG
>VXPQ01000026.1 GCA_009839485.1 Bacteroidetes bacterium SB0662_bin_6 | reverse complement strand
GCCGTCATCGTCACCGTGTATTCGTAGTCCTTATCCGCTCCGCCCGACTCATCTATATCGTCCGGTACGGAAAATGTCGGTTTCAGAACGGTCGTACTGCTTAGCTCGCTCGTACCCGACGTACTGCCGCGAGCCGTCCACGCGTACGTAGCACCGGAAGGCTCATCCGTCACCGAACAGTCCAGCGTGAAATCAGCCGCGGCTTCGTATATCTCGGCATCATTGCACGTGATGCCAGGGGCACTTCCCTTGTTCGCCAGCGCCAAACCGGCTGCTGCAGCCTGTGTCGCTCCCTCCGTATCAGCGACCCTCACCGTTACCCTCCGCCGCGCCGTGCGGGGCGCGGCCGAAGCCGACGACGTCATGCTTGCAATGTAATGGTACTCCTTGCCCGCACTGCCGGGCGGCGCCGTAAACAAGGGAGAGGACTGCTCCGTCGCAGCAAGAGGCTCTGTACTCGTGCCCCATAAACCTTCCCACTCCCATAGCACCGCCGCTTCGTCCTCGTAGTCCATGCGGAAAGACAGCGGGTCCACCCCCTCGCAATCGAGCGTGACCGTATCGCCCTCTTCCACCACCACCTCCAACGGACAATACACGCTCGGACGGCTGCTCGATACGTACACCTCCACCTCCTCATGTGACGACAAACCCGTCACGCGGGAAGTAGCTGTCAACCGGTACCGGTAACGAAACGTCGTTTCCCCCGAACGGAACGACTCCAGCGTCTCGTACGCCGGCGCCTCCGGAGCGATCACAAACGGATGAGGACTGTCCTCCGGGACTAAACGAGGATTGTCCAGATAGTCCCGTGTCGTACTGCCTACAGGCTCCCAGAAATAATCAAGGTATTCCTCCCCCGAAGCATCCCATGCGTGACACTCGACTTGTCCCGTCTCCAACTCCTCCAGAAACACCGCCACCGGACATTCGAGGCGAGGAGGCGCCGCAAACCCAGGTGACGGACGATCCGAAACGCCGGGTGCTTCCGGATCGAACCCTAAAGGATCCGGCTCCTTCTCCCGCGGCACGCAACTTTCACCAAACTTGTCAGGAACCGTAAAAGGATCGCACTCCTCTTGCACAACGGGCGCCCTGACCGATTCCTCCGCAACACCGCCCTTTTGCGGAAAACCCTCTTCCCGAATCACCTGAGCGTGCACCGAAGATGCGAAGAGCAGCCCCGAAAAGGCAAACGCCGACAGAATATACCGCACCAGACGCATCCGGCTGTGCCCCGCATGCTTCATGAGCAACCCCTCACGGTTTCCGGACAAGCGTTGCCGGGGGCCCTGTGCGGGCTTTGTCTCCCGCATCGCCTATGTCTCTACGCGGCGCATTCCACTCAACCGATGTCGGCAAAGGCGCCCGGCCCGATCCACGGGGCTCAAAACGCAAAAACACAGACCTTTCTTCCGGCATGCGATCCAACGGGATACGTACGCGGCTGCGCGTATGCACCAGCGTCTCGCGTCGGCCCAACTCACGACCGTCCCCGTCGTAGGCCACCACCTCGCCTACAAACGGATGATCCAGCGTCTCCAACAGGAACGTCGCCGACATCGTACCCACATACGAGATCGATAGCAGCCGAGCCCTAAGCTGCGAGGCCCCTTCTCCAGGTACGTACACTCCAGGAACACGCATCGTCACACGGGCCGTGCGGTCCCCTGTAACCTCCTCGGGCATTTGATCCAGATCTGCGTACTGACGTGGAACGGACACAACGTCGAAGAACGCCGCGTAGCCCTGCTCGGCCATCGCCGCATGCGCTTCCTCTTCGACCCCGTAACGAATAAGGCCCTTCTCGCCGGGCATCAGCACCAGCATCCCCGGATGGATGTCCACCACGGACGACAAATCGCCAAGACGAGATGCCGACACATCCTCTACCACTATCTCCCGCCCATTCTCCGTCGCCTCCGTATGCCCGAAACGGGCCGACACGGATACCTCCAGTGGAACGAGCGACGGATTCGAAAGCTCGAACACCCCGTGGGGCTTCTCCTCGGTCAAAAACGCCACATCGGGGTAGATGCTCAGGTTCTGTTCCTCGGTCAAGCCCGCAGGAAGCTCGCGCGATGTGCTGAAGCGCACCCCGCCCGGACCTATCGTGATCACACGCTGTGCGGGAACGACCGTCACCGACACCTCCACCGAGAACGTCTCCTCGCGCTCGCCCGAACGCAGAATGAGGTCCATATTCCCCGCATACTGCCCCGAAGGCGCGCCCGTAAGGTCCAGTTCGCCGCCGAAACGAAGCAGCCGGCAGTCGTCCTCCGATAGCGCCACCTCCGTATACAGACCCCCTACCGTCTGAGATGAGAGCTGCTCGCACGAGGCTGCAAGGGACCAACCGGGCGTAAGCACGAGCGAAGATGGCTCGACAGCATCCCGACGTTTGAGCACGACCGGGGAGACCAGCTCAATGGAGAGGTTCATCTCTCCGTTCTCATCAAGGGGTTCGCTACCATCCGGCGCAAGCGTCATGCGGCCCCTGTGGTAGGGACCTGATATGTAGGTCGATATCCGATCGGTCATCGGATCGAGCGACACTTCGGTGTCCGCCGACTGCACGCCGAAATCCAGAGACGACGCGCTTATCGTTACGCCAAGAGACAGCAATTCCGCCACGGGCACAGGCACCACCTCTATGAAGAACGCAATCTGCACTGCCTGCGCTTTGGCGTCGACAACCTGCCAGGTGTATTCAGACCGGGAACTTATCTCCAAAGGCGTCCCGGAGATCGTCCGCGTCGGATCGTCAAATTCAAGTCCCGGAGGCAAGACCGGCGCGAGCGTATAGGTATACGGGAGCCAACCGCCTGTGGCTTCCGGAAGAAGAATATCCGCAATGGCCTCGCCTACCGTAAAGATGAATACCCGACCGTCTATCGAATCGTCCGTGAAAGCAAGCGGTGGAATGTCAAGCACGGTCACGGTCACCTCTGCCATCGCATCCACGGCATTCTCCGCTGAGACCGTCAGCAGGTACTCGTATTCCGTCGTCGCATCCAGATCCTCCGGCACGTAGAAGGTCGGCGAAGCAATGTCCGTTGCGCTAAGCAAGGCCGTGCCCTGCGTATCGCCCCGACCCGTCCAGGCATATGTGTACTGAGGATTGTCTCCCGGAGCGCCCGAGGCCGAGCAATCGAACGCAAGGTCTTCCGAGCCCTCGTATACCGAGCCGGGATCCGCGCATACCACCGCAAGTGCAGGCTTGTTCAGCACCGTCACCGACACCTCCCTTGCGTCGGAAATCGCATTTTCCGCCGAGACTGTCAGCAGATACTCGTATGTCGTCGTTTCGTCGAGATCATCGGGGACGTAGAAGGTCGGCGAAGCAATGTCCGTCGCACTGAGCAGCGACGTATCCTGCGTATCGCCCGACGGCGTCCAGATGTACGTGTACCCGGAGGGTGAACGTGTGCCCGAAGCCGAACAATCCATCTCGAAGTCCTCCGATCCTTCGTATACGGAACGGTGTTCCACGCACGTCAGGGTCAGCACTTCCCTGTTCAAAACCGTCACCGTGACCTCCGCCGAACCGTCATCCGAATTCTCCGCCGAGACCGTCAGCAGGTACTCGTAGGTAGTGGTCCCGGGCAAGTCATCCGGCACAAGGAATGTGGGAGTAAGAGAATTCACATCCGAAAGCAGGTCCGTGTTCACCGTACTGCCGCGCGCCGTCCATGCGTATTCGTAGGAAAAACCCTCCGGAGCGCCCAAAGCCGAGCAGTCCAGTTCAAAGTCTGCCGAGCCCTCATAGACCGAAGGCGGATCCACGCATGCCACGTGTATCTCACCCTCTTTAAGCACCGTCACCGTCACCTCCGCCGAACCGTCATCCACCCTATCCGCACTGACCGTCAAAAGGTACTCGTACGTCGTTATCTCATCCACCTCCGCCGGTACTGCAAACGTCGGTGTGGGGCCGTCCGTGCCGTCTATCAAAAGATCCGTGTTCGGCGTCGAGCCCCGCGCCGCCCAGACATACGTGTATTCGGAACCCTCCGGAGCACCCGACGCCTCGCAACCCAGATCGAAGTTCTCCGAGCCCGCAAATACCAAAGGCGGATCCGCACATACCACGCTTAAGGCGCCGTAGTCGAGCACTGTCACCGTCACCGCCGCCGAACCGTCATCCGAATTCTCCGCACTGACCGTCAAAAGGTACTCGTACCTCGTCGTCTCGTCCAGCCTATCCGGCACACGGAAGGTCGGGGTAAGGAGCGTCACATCCGAGAGCAGGTTCGTGTTCGCCGTACTGCCCCGCGCCGTCCAGATGTACTCGTAGCCGGTGGAGCCCTCAGGCGCACCCGAAGCCGTGCAGTCCAGCGCGAAGTCCGCCGAACCTTCGTACACTGAAAGGGGAGATACGCAGTCGATATCCAGCGTAGCGCGGTTGAGCACCGTCACCGAAACCGGCGCCGTCGCGTCTCGCACCCCCTGCGCGCTCGCCGTCAACAGGTACTCGTATGTCGTCGTTTCGGTTATACTGTCAGGCACCCGGAACGTCGGTGAAGCAATGTTCACGTTGCTGAGCAGCGATGTGCCCTGCGTCTCGCCTCTGGCCGTCCACGCGTACGTATAGTCGGTATTCCCCGTACCCCCTGAAACCGAGCAGTCCAGAGCGAAATCTTCCGCCCCCTCGTACACCAGGGGAGGCGATTCGCA
The DNA here is from genome assembly GCA_009839485.1 of Bacteroidetes bacterium SB0662_bin_6. NCBI lineage: Bacteria > Pseudomonadati > Bacteroidota > Bacteroidetes bacterium SB0662_bin_6. Next base: position 32,579 of record VXPQ01000026.1, on the reverse strand, counting down.
AATGAGGGCAATGGATCCGAGTTTAAGCACCCTCACCGTTACCCCGGCCGCGGCGTCTATCGCATTCTCGGCCGATACCGTAAGCGTGTACTCGTACGTTTCTTCCGCGGGCACGCTCGCCGGCACGTCGAACGTCGGATCCTCAACCGTCGTACTGCTCAACCTGTCCGTGTTCGGCGTATTGCCGCGCGACGTCCAGGCGTATTGGATGGTGGAACCCGGAGGTTCCCCCGACGCCGTGCAATCCAGAGCGAAGTCCGGCGCACCCTCAAACACCGGAGCAGGCGTTGCGCATGCCACATTCAGCGGTTTCTTGTCAAGCACCGTCACGGTCACGTCGGCGGCGCCGTCCTCCGCATTGTCCGCCGTGACGGTCAGCGTGTACTCGTAGGTCTCGTCGCCGGCCACATCAGCCGGCACATCGAACGTCGGATTCCTGACGGTCGCACTGCTCAACCTGCCCGGGACCACGGTACCGCTCCGTCCCGTCCACACGTAGTTGTAGGTAGCACCCGAAGGCCCGCCCGAAGCCGAACAGTTCAGCGTAATGTCGGCCGCCCCCTCGTACACCTCGGGGGAAGAATCCGTGCACGTGACCGTTATCGGGAGCTTGTTCAGCACCGTCACCGTCACGTTGGCTGTCTCATCATGCACACCCTGCGCAGAGACGGTCAGCGTGTACGCATAGGTCTTGTCGCTGTCCACATTGTCCGGCACATAGAATGTCGGCGAAGCCACATCCTTGTTACTCAAAAGCGACAGGTCCAATGCATTCCCCGCCGTCCATTCGTAGTCGGGTGTGGTACCCTGAGGCACACCCGTAGCCGAGCAGTTCAGCGTAATGTCGGCCGCCCCCTCATACACCTCGGGGGAATGATCTGTGCACGTGACCGTTATCTCCGCCTTGTTCCGCACCGTCACCGTAACATCCGCCGAATCAGGTTCTGCATTGTCGGCGCTTACCTTCAGCCTGTATTCGTACGTCTCGTCGCTGTCCACATTGTCCGGCACCCTGAACGTCGGATCCTCAATGGTCGTGCTGTTCAATCTACCCGGGACCACAGTACTGCCGCGTCCCGTCCATTCGTATTCATAGTCGGAACCCACCGGAGCATTCGAGGCCGTGCAGTCCAGATCGAAGTCCGGATCCCCCTCGTACACCGGAGGGGGAGACGTACACACCAGTCCCAACGACGGCTTGTTCAGCACCGTCACCGTAACGTCCGCCGAACCGTCCCTCGCATTTCCCAGCGATGCGGTCACCGTGTACTCGTACGTCTGGTCGCTATCCACTTCCTCCGGCACAGAGAACACGGGGGTCGATCTGTTTCCCCTGTGCTGTGACGGGTTCAGAAGATCCGTGTTGGTTGTACTGCCACGCGGCGTCCACACGAAATTATAGTTTCCCCCGGCGACGCCCTGACCCTCACAATCCAACTGAATAGTGCCTGCCCCCTCAAATACCCGATAGGACGATGGGGAGCAGAAAACAGAGAGTCGGGTTCTGCGCCGCACACGCACTGCCACTTCAGACCCTCCCCTATCGACGCCGCTCACCATTGCCCTTACTGTGTATCTGTATTGCTCGCCCCCCAAGGGCACATCAGCCGGCGGGGTGAACGTTGGGTTGACCCGGCCGGTATTCGTCAGATGGGTTGTGGGGCTCCACTGCCAGGTAACGCCGCTCAGCGTCCCCTTATCCGTACAGTCGAGCGTAAAGGCAGGATCTCCTTCATACACGGCGTACTCCGCAGGGCAGTCCACCGGATCGAGATTCTCTACCGTAACACGAAAACTTGTCGCATCGTAATTAATCGGGTTCCGGGGCTCGGACGGCCTGGTTACATAAACACTAATGTTGTACTGTATGTCACGCGGCACATCGTCGGGGGGTATGAACTCTGAAGTCTGTTGATTCCTATTGGTCAACAGCGACGAAAGATTTCCCGACGCAGGCGGGACGGAGGAGTGCCATCTGTACTCATAGGGCCCCCCGTCCAAAGAGGTTATGCCCCCTTCGCAGGTCGTAAGCTCCTCGTTACTGCCACCTTCGTCGACGTCGATTTCATAGTAAGGCTGAAGTTTCGAGGTGTCGGTGATCCAGCAGATGATCTGGCTTTCTTCCAGCGTGATCGTAACGGTTCCCGTAACGTCATCATCCAGATCCGGGGCCGACAGCGTGACTGTGAAAGTGAAATCCTGCGTTTGCTGATTCTTGTTGTTCGTCGTGATGTCCCAAACGTTCAACGTCGTTTGGAGCGCGTCCGTCCTGGTCAACCTATTCGCCTGCGTACCTTCCCAGAGATAGGTGGGGTCATCCGGCTCGTCCGTCACCGAACACACGAAGTCATAGGTATAAGGCGTCCCGAAATAAGGGACTACATCAGGCAACGTTTTGTCTTCGCAGTCGATGGAAGGAGCCCTTCCCCTGTTCGCCAGCGCCACAGCGTCCCCGGCGGCCTGCGCACCCTCCCTGCCTTCGACCACCCGGATCGTCACCCTTCTTCTCGCCGTCCGCGGCGCGCCCGAAGCCGACGTCGTCATGCTCGCAATGTAATGGTATTCCTTGCCTACGCTGCCGGGCGGCGCCGTAAACAAGGGAGAGGACAACTCCGTCGCGGCAAGAGGCGCCGTGCTCGTGCCCCAAAGACCCTCCCATTCCCACAGTACCGACGCGGCGTCCTCATCGTAGTCCATGCGAAGCGATAGCGGATCCACCCCCTCGCAATTGAGCGGAACCGTCTCGCCCTCTTCCACCACAACCTCCAGCGGACAGTACACGCTCGGACGGCTGCTCGATACGAATACCTCCACCTCCGAGGACGAGGAAAGACCCGTCACGTGGGAGGCCGCCGTCAAACGGTAGCGATAACGAAACGTGGTCTCCCCCGAACGGAACGATTCCAGCGTCTCGTACACGGGCGCCTCCGGAGCAATCACCGACGGCGTCGGACTGTCCTCGGGAATCAACCGGGGATTGTCCAGATAGTCCCGCGTGGTGCTGCCCACGGGCTCCCATGCGTATTCCAGATACTCTTCTCCCGATGCGTCCGATACGAGGCACTCGATGGCGCCCGTCTCCAATTCGTCCAGAAACACCGCCGCAGGGCACTCCAGGCGGGGAGGCGACTGACTATCGAGTCCGCCTTCCCGATCAGGCAGGCCGGACACTTCCGGAAAAAGAAAGCCCCCTTCCGACTCCGGGCCATATCCGAAAGGCTCCGGCTCCCTCTCCCACGGCACGCAACCTTGCCCGGGCTCGTCAGGAATCGCCAAAGGGTCACATTCATCCTGCAAGCCGGGTGTTCCAACCGTTTCTCCCGAAGCGCCCTGTACCGTGACCGTCACCGTCGCGGTCCGGTACACGCCCGAAGCCATCGCCGTCAACCGGTATGTATATTCCCTGCCTCCCGATACAGGGGCCGTAAAGAATGGCGCCTGCGACTGCGCATCGCTCAAAAGACGAAGATCATCGCCAGAGACCGCCTCCCAACGGTAGTGAACGACCTCTTCGGATATGCCCTCCGCAGCACACGAAAACGGAATGGATGCACCCGCCCGGGCAACAAGGCGAAGCGGACAGGACAACGAAAAAGAGTCCCCGGAGATATTCTGACCCTTGACGGGAAATCCCCCTTCCTCAATGACCTGAGCCTGCGCCGACGACATGCAGACAAGCAATGCGACGGCAAGGACACACGCCATGCGGACACCTGGGGTCGTATAGCGACCAGCAAGCCCCAAACGCATGCCCCATTTCTTCACTGTGTTTACCCTTCCACCCCACCAAGCACAAGCGCCGTGCATGAGAGAGAAATGCACCTGATAAGTTCTTGAAGCACAGGTACAGGTACAGTAGCAATGAAGGTATGCACCCTCTGCGGTCTGTACGCCTCCATGATACATGAAAAACACATACATATCAATGTTTTCTTCACTAATCCTTCACTTATCCTGTGTCCATTCGCTCATTGCAAAAATTGAGGGAACCGAAGCCCGGAATCGCCCATATCGTACCCCTCGCAAACAGCACATTCCCCTCTTGCTCCATGCGCATTACCCATGTAGAAGCCCGGGATATCCGGTTTCCCACCTCACGGATGCTGGACGGATCGGATGCGGTGAATGTCGATCCCGATTACTCCGCCGCATACGTTACCCTCCAAACCGATCAGGACGGTCTCGAAGGCAACGGCCTTGCGTTCACCTGCGGGCGCGGGACGGAGATCGTGGTCGCGATGATCCGGGCCTTTGCCCCGCTTGTCGAAGGGCTGACGCTCGACGAAATCCGCGAAGACATGCTGGGATTCTGGCGGCGCCTGACGTCAGACAGCCAGATGCGGTGGCTGGGACCGGAAAAGGGAGTGATCCACCTTGCCACGGCGGCCATTTCCAATGCCGTATGGGACCTGATGGCCCGCTGCGACGAAAAACCGCTGTGGCGGTATCTGCTGGATATGCCTGTGGAAACGCTGGTGGCGTGTATCGAATTCCGGTACGTCACCGACCTGATTACGCCGGAGGAAGCAACGGATATGCTGCGGGCGCTCGAGCCTTCCCGCGCCGCCCGGCTCGACGACTTGCAAAAGAACGGCTACCCCGCCTATACGACCAGCGCCGGATGGCTGGGTTACTCCGACGAAAAGCTCCGCAATTTATGCCGCGAAGGCGTTGCCCAGGGGTGGACCCGCTTCAAACAGAAGGTCGGCGCAAATATCGAGGACGACCGGCGGCGGGCGCGCATCATCCGGGAAGAGATCGGGAAAGACGGCATCCTTATGATGGATGCGAACCAGTACTGGGATGTGGACGAGGCGATTCGCCATATGAACCGCTTGCGTGAGTTCGATCCGTACTGGATCGAGGAGCCCACCAGCCCGGACGACGTGCTGGGCCATGCCGCCATCGCCCGGGCGCTGCGTCCCATTCGCGTGGCGACCGGCGAACACGCCCAGAACCGCGTCCTGTTCAAGCAATTCCTGCAGGCGGACGCTATCGGCGTGTGTCAGATCGACGCCTGCCGTCTGGGCGGCGTGAACGAGGTGCTGGCCGTGCTGCTCATGGCTGCAAAATGCGGCGTCCCGGTGTGCCCCCATGCCGGAGGGGTCGGCCTGTGCGAGTACGTACAGCACCTGTCCATCTTCGATTACGTCGCGGTGAGCGGAAACCTGGAGCACCGCGTGCTGGAATATGTGGATCACCTGCACGAGCATTTTGTCCATCCCGTCACGATCAGGGACGGAAACTATGTCGTGCCGGAAGCCCCCGGCTACAGCATCGAAATGCATCCGGCTTCGCTCGACCGGTACGAGTATCCGGGAGGAGCGGCCTGGAAACAATAGTTGCCCGCTGCCGTATTGCCGATGCCGGGGCCATAGCTCAGTTGGTAGAGCGCTACAATGGCATTGTAGAGGTCAGGGGTTCGATTCCCCTTGGCTCCACCATTCCGCCGGGACAAACAGGCAAAATAAGCGCGCGTACCGTATCCGCGACCTTGCAGCACAGCACATCCCGGTTTCCCGGTCACGCGTCATCCACACCCGGTTCTTCTTCCGTGTCCAGAAAGCGAGCGGCAAAGTCGGGCGGAGAGGCAGGGCACGCATCGCTTCGACCGAACCAGCGATAGCGGTTACGGGCAAAAGAACGATAGGCCGCGTCCCGCAGCGGCCGGGGAATAATCTGTGCGAGAACCAGCAGGGACCAGGGAAAACGCAGGTGCCGGGCGATGCGGAGGTTGGCGGTAGAATCGGTATGGACGCCTTCTTCGTCCACAAACACCAGGCTGTCGGGAAGCGCTTCAAAATCGATTCCGGGGTCGGCCAAGGCGATAATGCGGCGGGCCGCCCGGGATTGGAGGCTTGCAAAATGAAGCCGCTTGTGCTTTTCCCGCGATGCGGTCCAGCGAACGGTGGCGTTGCAGAAGTTGCACTCGCCGTCAAACAGGATAACAGGGCCGGGATCGTCCATAGGATCGGTATCAGGAAGGCGGTTGCGCCGCTTCCGGATTCCACGGTCTGCCGACAGGCGCCCAGGGCGGCGCCGCTTCCTGCCGCATTGCTCCCAGTCGCTCGATTTCCAGATCCACCACATAGCCCACCCGCAGATATCTCGGGGGCGTCATGCCCAGCCCGACTCCCTCCGGCGTACCGGTGGAAAGAATATCTCCCGGAAGCAGCGTCATGAAACGGCTCACGTAGCTTACGAGGAAAGGAACGGAAAAGATCATATCCGCCGTCGAACTGCGCTGCATCTCCTCTCCGTTGACCGCAAGCCGCATATCCAGATCGTGTACATCCGCAATCTCGTCCGGGGTGACGAGTGCCGGGCCGAGCGGAGAAAAGGTGTCGCAACTCTTGCCCTTCACCCACTGCCCGCCCCGCTCGATCTGGTATGCCCGCTCGGAAACGTCGTTCATAATCGAATACCCCGCTACGTACTCCAGCGCCTCGCTTTCCGCTACATACTTCGCCCGGCGTCCGATGATCACGGCCAGTTCGACTTCCCAGTCGGTTTTTCTCGAACCGCGCGGCAGGATAATGGGATCGAACGGCCCGCTGAGCGACGAACTCGCCTTCATGAACAATACCGGTTCATCCGGCACGGCCATCTTCGATTCCTGCGCATGCTTGTGGTAATTCAGTCCGATGCAGATAATCTTGCTCGGACGGGCTACCGGCGGCGCAAGACGCACGCTTTCATCGACGCGCGGCGCATCGGCGGCCTTGCCCTTCTCCAGCCATGTGCGCAGCCGGGCAATGCCATCCCCGGCGAAGAATGCTTCGTCGTAGTCGTAGGCTACGCCGGAGGCGTCCACGCGCGTTCCGTCCGGGAGCAGGAGGCCCGGCTTTTCGGCGCCGAGCGAACCGAATCGAATAAGTCGCATCGGTTAATGGATTCGTGTCGATAATTGCAGATCACGGGCGAAGCAGGATCGTCCCCCCGTCTATGGGAAAAAGCGCCCCGGTAATGAATGCCGAAGCATCCGAGCACAGGTACAGCACCAGTTCCGCCACTTCTTCCGGCGTGCCCATCCTTCCGATGGGCTGCGCGGCCGCCAGCCGGTCATACATTTCCTGCTCGCTGCCCGGATAGTTTTTCGCAAGGTACCCGTCCACGAACGGGGTGTGAATGCGGGCAGGAGCAATGGCGTTGCAGCGTATGCCCTCCTGCAGATAGTCGCAGGCCACGGAAAGGGTCATGGTCAGCACGGCGCCCTTGCTCATCGAATAGGCAAAGCGATCCGGGATGCCGATGGTGGACACCGTCGAGGCCATGTTCACGATAGCCCCGCCCCGCCCGCACATGCCCTGCACTGCGGCCTGGAGGCAATGGTACACGCCCTTCACGTTGACCCGGTAGACCCGGTCGAAATCCTCTTCGGCAGTCGTCGCCACCGTGCCGACATGGGACACGCCGGCATTGTTGAACAGCACATCTACAGGGGCCAGATCCGCAGCGATAGCCCGGAAGGTTTCGCGCACGGCCTCCCCGTCGGACACATCGCAGGCATAGAAAGCCGCAGACGACCCCAGGTCGGCGGCCAGCGCCCCGCCCGCTTCCTCGTTCACATCCAGGAGGACCACGCAGGCGCCTTCCCGCACAAACAACTCCGCCGTGGCTTTGCCGATGCCTGAAGCCGCGCCGGTCACCACCGCCGTACGATCCGCAAGCCGCCCGCCGGGGCGATTCGCCTCCCGCATATCCGAAGCGAGCTTATTCATATCTCGTTCAGGACACTCTGATTATTCCTCGATGCGGGCGTCAAGCTGGATCGGCCAGGGGTCCAGTCCGGCCCGATGCTCCGCCACACGCGCAGCAATCTCCTCCAGCACCTCCGGGTGCTCCGCGGACACATCGAACCGCTCGGACGGATCGTGTTCCAGATGATTCAGTATCGGTGTGTCGTGCGACACAGGACTGTCCCCGATGTAGGCCCGCTGCGTGATGAAGTGCGCTTTCCAGGGCCCCACCCGCGCGGCGAAAATGCGCGTGCCCCGGTAGTACAGGATCATGTCGTGGGCATCCTCGTCACTTCCCCGGAGGATATTCCCAATATCCATCCCGTCGATCGTGCGGTCGTCCGGAACCGGCACGCCCGCCATGCCCAGCACTGTGGGAAACACATCCATCGCCGTCACGAGCGCCGAATTCACCGCTCCTGCCGGGACCGTGCCGGGCCACCATGCAAGCGCAGGCGACCGCATGCCTCCCTCGTAAGTGGTGCCCTTGCCGTCCCGCAAAAGCCCCGCCGAACCGCCGTGCGTGCGAAAAATCAGCCAGGGACCGTTGTCGCTCGTAAAGAAAACGAGCGTGTTCTCCGCAATGCCCTTTTCCTCGAGCGCCTGCATGACCTGTCCTACGCTCCAGTCGATCTCTTCGATCACGTCCCCGTAGAGTCCCGCCTTGCTATGACCGGCAAACGCGGCGCTGCGGAAAAGCGGCGTGTGCGGCATGCTGTGCGCCAGATACAGGAAGAACGGCTCCCCGGCATGATTGCGGATAAAGGCCACCGCCTCCTGCGCATACCGCCGGGTTATCGTTTCCTGATCGACCGGCCGCTCGATAACTTCCGTATCGCGCAGCAGCGGCACGTTCCAGTATTCGGATTTGGGCTCCCAGAATATTTCCTGCCATTCGCCGCCTACCACGCGATCCATGTCGTTGGAATAGGGAATCCCGTAGTAGGAATCGAAGCCGTGGTTTGTGGGCAGAAACGGTTCGAGATGGCCGAGATGCCACTTCCCCACTATGCCTGTAGCATACCCGGCCTCCTTGAGCGCTTCCGCAATCGTAATTTCGCGCGCCGGCAGGCCCAGTTTGGAATCCGGAAAAAACACCCGGCGCTGATCGCTGACCATCCCGCTCCGGATCGGCAGACGGCCCGTCAGCAGCGCAGCCCGGCTCGGCGTGCATACCGAAGCGCCCACATAGAACTGGGTGAATTTCATCCCTTCCGCCGCCATGCGGTCCAGATGGGGCGTGCGGATCGTCGGGTGTCCGTACACACCGATATCGCCGTAGCCGAGGTCGTCCGCAAAGATGAGCACCACATTCGGGGGACGGTCGTCCTGCGCCGCCGCCGGACGCCCGGCGAACATCGTCAGACCTGCGAAAAGCGCTGCACACACCAGGCAGCGCATGGAAAGAAAATGGGATCGAAATGCGAAAAACGCCGGATAACGGATGGCGCCACGCCTCGGAGCAAACATGGAATCGTCAGGGGGATTGTTTCAGGAAAAGTCTGAACGGAAGAATATGCCTCCGCTCTGTAAAATACATGCGGGACAAACGGATTTCGCCTTAAGGATACTCTGATTACTCCTTTTTCGCTTCCGCCACGCTCCGGCACAGCACACGCGCGTTTTCCGTCAGTTTGCCGAAGTTGCCTTCCGCGATGGCCTGCTTGTTCAGCAGAGAAGACCCCACGCCCACCGCCACGGCTCCGGCGCGGATCCAGTCGCCCGCATTCTCTGGGGACACCCCCCCGGTCGGCATCAATTTCAGGTGGGGCATGGGCGCCAGCACCGCCTTGAAATACGACATCCCCACCACGCCGGAAGGAAATACCTTGACTACGTCGGCGCCGGCCTCGGTGGCTTCAAGGATTTCCGTGGGGGAGAACGCCCCCGGCATTACGGGCACGCCCCGTTCGTGCCCAGCGTCTATGAGTTCCTTCTTGTACACCGGGCTCACTACGTACCGGGCGCCGGCGTCGACAGCCCGATGCACGCCCGTCGCATCCAGCACGGAACCCACCCCGATCTCCACATCGCTCATGCTGCCGGCCACCTCGGTGATCGCCTGCAAGGCGCCCGGGGTCGTCATGGTGATTTCGATGGCGTGAACCCCTCCTTCCCGGATAGCGTCCACAACGCGGAGCACATGCGCAGCATCAGGCAAACGCACCACAGCCACCACCCCGGTGGCGAGGATACGCTCCAGAATCGCTTCGCGGTCATTTACGGCGGACATACGCTGAACGGGCTGATTTTCGGATGCGAACCGGGGCCTGTCGAGCAAGACATTGCGCATCCATATCCGGAAGCGCACAAGCATTGCGCGTCATACCCTAAAGTGCGCGGCGCGAAAGCGCAAGATAAGGTCTTGCGCCGGGAACAGGAAGAGATAGCCCCGCAATTCGACGACGCCATCATTATGGGCAGCCTGCATTACGCTGTAACGCCCCCCGGTCGCCGCTACGCCTGCAATCCCGGGGCCAGGGCGACCTCGACCCTGTCAATCGCTCCCTCGCGGCGGAATATGCTTTCGCTGGAGGAGCGATCGAGGACCAATCCGTCCAACGTGCGGGTGGAGCCGTCCCGGTCCGTGATATGGATACCTGCCTGCTCAGCCACACGATAGACGAAGGGGGTCTGGCAACAGGTGAAGGCCAGCATACCCGGCTGGAGTTCCAGCGTCTGAAGGCGCCCGTGCGGATCGTACCAGCGGAATTCGGCAGGATGCGTAAGAAATTCGGAACGGCGCAGCAGCGTGGGGCGGAAATGGATCCTGCCGTCCCGGATCACCATGCCCAACTCCCCCCAGCGGCACAGGATATCTTCCTTCACCTGCCCGGTCATACCCGGCTGCTGTGCTCCCGCATGCGCCGGCGTATGCGAATACGGATCGGAGGGAAAGGCCCCGAATTGCTCCGGCGTTCTGTGCATACCCAATCCCCCGCGAATGGCGTAGTACTGCTCGGCCAGTCCCTGCCGCACGGCCATATCCTCCCCGGCGTCTTCCGCCGCGCGAAAACACTCCAGGACCGCAAGCAAAAACTTGGATACCATGTGCCAGTACACGCTTCCCAGCCCCTCGTATCCGAAGAAGGTCCCGGAGCGCCCGGTGTACGAGCGATGATCGAACACGTCCTCGAACAGGGCAAGCACCGCGTCCCCGTCCCGTTCGACCGCCTCAGCGTACCCCTCCCGCCGCAAGGCATCGAGCGCGGCTTGTACCGAGTCCGCGTTGCGGAAGAAGCCGTTGAAATGCCATCCCCCTTCCTCGTCCTGCACGATCAACCGGCGATCTCCCGCGCCGGCCAGCGACCGGAGCAGCACGATTCCCTCCACGCGACCAGCTTCGATACGATTCTTTTCGGTGAACCGGGGCAACGTGCGATCAGGGTACAGGAGATAGGTGTTCCGGCGCGGACAATACAGCGGCCCCGCCCGGAGCGTCGATAACACCTCGAGCGCCTCCGCGCCCGAAAGCGTTCCGGCGCTCAGCACAGCGACCTGTCCTTCCAGCATGGCGTACATGGACCGGAGCGCTACGGTCTTCGGGGACGTAACCGACATCAGGCTGTAGGCATGAAACAGCCCATCGGGGCGCCGGGCGGCCCGGATGCTGTGCTCCGCAAACGCCGAAGCGCGCCCGAGCAAGGTCAGCACCGCATCGCGGCGCACAGCCTGCGCTTTACCGGAAAATCCATCCTCGTAGATATTCCCGCGGTACGCGCTCCCCGCTTCGCCCAGCGCGTCCATCACCTTTTTCCGGTCCTCGTCGGTCCAGACCCCGTCCGCAAGATGCTCGTACCGGCCCAGCGCTTCGGAAATCGCCTCCATGAAACCGGCCACTTCTTTGGAAAGCTCGAGGGTTTCGTCCGGAAGACCGGCAAAGAGATCAGCGACGACGTCCACAAAACGCCGTACGTAACACAGCGTCACCATGGATACGCCGTACCCCACCAGCGCATTATTCGCGTCGTTCCACTCCGGGCGCTGCGTGTTCATCCAGATGCCGCCCCCGGGAATGAAACCGGTTAGCCGGGCCAACAGCGTCACCAGCAATTTTTCGCCCAGATTCACCAGACACACCGTGCCGTCGGAGCCCGGAACGAGCTTGCCATCCCCCCCGATCTCCGCAACCCGCCGGGTAGAGCGCGCCGCCGAGTCATGGTCGAAATCAATCGTCTCGTGGGGATTGGCCAGTATCTCGCTATACGGCCGGATGCGGTACGGCACATCGGCATAGGCAAATATCTTCCGCGCAAGAAATTCCTCGAGTCGGCCGGGATGATGCGCGCGGGAGCATTCGAGCAGTTTGAGCAGATAGGCGATCTGATGGTCCCCCCAGTACCCGATGTACGACCAGGGATCGTTAGGATCGAGCACCTCCCAGTCGATGCCGTCCTGCGTCAGGCGGTAGGGATTGTGCCCGTCGGGGGTCGACGCATTGACGAACTTGCAAACCATGCTTTCGACATATTCCGGCCAGGAAAAAGCCAGCGCTTCCCAATTCTGGAAAATGTCTCTCCAGTTGCCCTCGTAGGCGATTTTACGTGAGCCGTCCTCGTTGTGCGTATCGATGGCGAAACGGTTCCACGGACGGCTCGGATCGCCGTGACGGCGTCCGAACGTAAGCGGCAGGTACTCGTGACACAGGCGCTCCATCTGCGGATCGTGCAGGGACGCCGCTTCCGCAAGCAACCGGTTGACCGGCATCCGGTCAGGGAGTCCGGCGACCCATGCCTCATGCCGGGCAGCCACAGAAGTGTTGCGGCTATGCAGAAAAGCGGCCAGGTCGGAGCAGGCCACCTCGCCGTCGCCGACAAACACTCCACCCCGCATCACATTGAACATCACATGGGAAAAGTGCCTCGCCGCCATCATGGGTTCGGCGGTGCGCTGCAACCCGTCCCCGGCGGCCACGAGGCGGGCCAGCCGCTCGCCCCCCTCCTGAACATCCTGGTCTATCAGGGAAACAATGTCTTCCCTGCTGCGGGAGGAATCGTTCAGCAAGGCCCGTAACGCCACCACATCGTCCGGTCCCTGTTTGACATCAGCGACGACATACCAGACGCGCTCCGCGCCGGGCATCACATCAAAGGCCGCCTGTACAAAGTAGGCGCCCCGTACGCCCCGCACATCCTGCTCCGGTTCGACGGACGCTCCCCTCCGGAAGCGGTCCAGTTGGGCCGCAGACAACAGGTGCGCCTCGGCTTCCAGTCCCACCGACCATGCCGCGGTAGCCATGAGCGCCTCGCTCGGTTCAGGCTTGTCCACTGGAATGGAACTCAATACGAACAGCGCCGGGCCCGCCGGGCCATACCATTCGCTCTTCTTGTAGGCGTCCACCAGGTTGCTGCGGTCGGTTTGCAAAACCTGGGGCACGCCGTATGGCAGAACATTCAGGATCCCGTCCAGAACCTTCACCCTTGTCTGCCCGGAACCGGTGTTGCGGAGCGTCGACCGTTTAACGAAACCGAATCGCCGGCTGGCGGCCCAGGTATACGCAAAGACAAGCTGGAGGTCGTGATTGATTTCCTCGTAGCGAATCTTGTGTCCGTACAGGCTCTTGTACAGATTGCGCTCGACGGCATACGCTCCCTGATGCCGATCCGAAAACGGCTCCCACAGCGCGTGTCCGTCCTGCCGTTCCACCAGCAGGATGGTTTTTCCGCCCACCTGATCCTGCGCATCGTGGATCTTGTCGTCCGTGCAATAGGGGAAAAGCGCCTGCCCGGCGGTTCCCCTACCCGCCGTCAGCCCCCCATTGCTCGACGCAAACAGCCAATGATCGCCGTCGCTGACCATCGACATGAAAAAAGGAGGTAACCGGTCGCAACGCCCGATCCTGTAGAACGTATCGCCGTCAAGTTCGACGAATGCCCCGGTAACCGGCCCGTCCACATGCCGCATGGGGGCGGCTCCCGCAAAAACGGGCGCTCCGTTGGACCTGCGACTCCCACTGGATGCGCGCACGATTACGACTCGACGTAGAAGGGAATATTGGCGTGAGCAGCGTGCCCCTCGCCGTCATACACATAGACAAAGAGGCGGTACGCGCCTTCTTCGGCAGGCGCGGTCAGCGTGACCTCAGGGGTATCCATGCGGTCCAGCACGTTTTCCATACGTTCGGGAACCTCCTCGTCATCGCCCCCCTCGCTTTGCGCCGTACTCTCACGGCGCACTTCCCATTCGTATCGCAGCGCATCGCCGTCCGGATCGACGGACGCAACCAGGGCCGCGTAGGCCTGCCCGGAACGAAGATAAATGCCTTCATGGGCTTCCTTGCCGTCAAGCAGGGCCTGTTCCAGGCGGGGGCTCCGGTTCTCCGGCCACGCCCCGTTCCATACGTAATGCATTACGTCGATGGTCTCGGTTTCTTCTCCTGTCGGCAAAAACATGCCGTACCAGGTCGGCGTGCGCTCCTGCTTCTGCCCCCACAGAAAAACATACGACCCCACACACTGGTCCCGAAGCGGTTCGATGACAGTCTGGTAGCGCCTCAGGTAATCATCGGCCTTGACGGAACTGTTGTTTTCCAGGGGCGCCCCCCAGGGCGTGCTCGGAACCTCCCAGTGGCCGGTAGCGCCCCACTCGGTGACCATAAACGGCCCGTCCCATCCGATTTCTTCGATGTACCGGGGCAGATTCTCGATATCCGCATACATCTGAATGCTGATCAGGTCCAGGTCGGGAGCCCGTGTCGTTATATCGTCGGCCAGCTCCTGCCATATCCCCGCCAGCATGGTGGTGGTCAGGTGGTTGGGATCGATCTCGTGAATCATTTCCGAGATTCCGTTGACGGCGTCCCACACGCGAGGGTTGGTGGCGCCGAGGTTCAGTTCGTTGCCGATGCCCCAGATGATCAACGCCGGATGGTCCTTGTACTGCATGACTTCGGCCCGAATCCGTTCGAGCTGTTCCGCCACGGCCTCTTCGTCGTCGTAGTCGAATCCGAAAACACCCCGTCCTTCGCCCTCGCGCTCCCGCGCGATCTCCAGTCCCATCGTAACCACCAGACCCGCTTCATGGGCACGGCGCAACACCTCGTCGCCCGTATCGCGCCCGTTGTCCGTGCGCCATGTTCTGAACGAATTGGCCCCGTGCTGCGCCAACCGCTCTATATCGCCGAATTCAAGGCCTGCACCGTGGATGTAAAAAGGCTCCCCGTCCCTGAAAAGTTCATAGCGGCCGTCTACCTGCCGCAATTCCATCTTGACCGGCCCCTCAACGGAAGGGGATTCGACGCTCGACTGGCATCCCGAAAAAACAAGCGCGGAAAGCAACAGGCCTGCGATGGAGCAATACGATAATTTCATGATGTTTGCCGGAACGGCATGTATGCAGGGGGTACGGCGCCGATCCGCACGGAACTGCCGCGCATCAGGCGCCGGAAACGATCATTTTATGAGAACTTTTTCCAGTTCCTCCAGCGATTTCCCTTTCGTTTCAGGGATCACCGTCATCACGAAAATGAATCCGACGGCAGCGAAGACGCCGTAAATCAGGAACGTCGGGGCGCTGCCGAGTTGAGATAATTCCCACGGAAACACGAGTTGGACCGTAAAACTCACGGCGGAGTTGATAAGACCCACGAACGAAATAGCCAGCCCGCGAATACGGTTGGGGAACAGTTCGGAAAAGAGCACCCACATCACCGGTCCGATCGACACCGCGAAAAAGGCGACGAAGGCGAGGATGCCTGCCAGAATCAGTCCCGAGTTGATGTCTATGGCAGCCGTCACCAGCGTACTTTCGTGTTGCTGGGCGGCTTCCTCGCCAAGCGCATCGGCCACGGCGGTCTTGAAGGCCACGTCGGAATCGTACGTCCGGCCGCTCATGGATTCGAGCGCAACGGTTGGAACCTCTTCCGGCAGCGAAGCAATGGCATCCGGGGTAAGAGTATAACTCGCCTGGAAGAAGCCGAACGCCAGCACCACCATGGACACCGTGACGCCACCCAGCCCGACGGCGAGCAGCGGCTTGCGCCCGAGGCGGTCGATAAGCAATATGGCCAGCACGGTAAAAACCAGATTGGCCAAGCCTACCAGAATGGCCTGCATGAACGACGCATTCGTGCCGATGCCGGACTGCTCGAAGATCATCGGCGCATAGAAGAACACCGCATTGATGCCGGTGATCTGCTGGATGACGGCCACGACGACGCCGATGAGCAGCACCAGGCGCATGGCCGGGGCGAACAATTCGCGCAGGGGCGCCTTTTCCTTGCCGACATCGCTGGCGATGCTCGCTTTTACGGCCTGTATCTCCTCGTCCGCACGTCCCTCGCCGCTGGCCCGGATCATGATGGGCCGCGCCAGCGCCTCCCGTCCCCGCATGATCAGCCAGCGGGGACTTTCAGGCACGAAGAAGAGACATGTGAAGTAGAGCACGGCGGGAAGCGTCTCCAGACCCAGCATCCAGCGCCAGTTCCACGGGCCGAAGCGCAGCGCCTGAGCCCATGCCATATCCGATTGCCCCAATCGCAATACGAGGTAATTCGTGAAGAACGCCACCGAAATGCCGATCACGATATTCAACTGGTTGAACGACACCATCTTCCCCCGCACGGCCGGAGGCGAAATCTCGGCGATATACATCGGGGCAATGATGAGCGAGGCCCCTACTCCGAATCCCCCGATCATGCGGGCCGCCACCAGAAACCAGAAAGAAGGCGCCAGCGCGGAAGCGATCGCCGACACGGCATACAGTACGGCGGCGAAAAACAGCACCCGACGCCGCCCGAGAGCATCGCTCAGCGGGCCGGCCGCCATCATGGCCAGCGTGGCCGTAAGAGTTAACGAACTGACCGCCCATCCGAGCTCAAGTTTGGTCAGGGTAAATTGCGTCTCGATGAATCCGACAACGCCGGATATGACGGAGGCGTCGAAACCCATCAGGAAGCCCCCGAGTGCTACGATCAGGGCGGTCCGGGTTATATAGCCGCGATCAGACACGATATGTCCACATTTTTTAACGTTTTTGCGCCCCCTAACATATCTCCCTTTCCTGCGGTATACAAATTTTTCGAGGGATACACCGGAAAAAGAGAGATAAAGCCCCGACTCATCCAAGATATTCGAGGTTCTTTCGCAGGCGGGCGATGTCCGCGGCAGCGTCCTGTTCCTTTCTGCGCTCCCGTTCGACCACCTCGGGCTGCGCTCTTGTAACGAATTGTTCGTTCTGCAACTTCCGGCGCACGCTGTCGAGAAAACGTTCCTTTTGCGTGACCTCCTTTTGCAGGCGCTCACGTTCCACATCGAGATCGATGATCCCCGCCAGCGGAACGAACACTTCGCACGGACCGGCCACATGGGAGGCGGCGCCGGACGGACGGGCCAGATCGCTGCCCACGGTCAGGGTGTGCACGCGGGCCAGCTTGCGGAAATAGTCCTCGTGCGCCGCCAATGCCTCGCCCATTGCTTCCGCATCGGGAGAAACATGCACCAGCGCCTCTATCTCCGCACCGGGCGCCACCCCGTATTCACTGCGGATGGTGCGAATGCCGGATATGATGTCCTGAATCAGGTTGAACGCAGCGGCCGTGTCGCGGTCCATCAGGGAAAGGTCCTGCCCGGGCCAGGGCGCCGTCATACAGCAGGCTCCCTCCTCCCGGGGCTGCAACTGCGCCCACAACTCTTCGGTAATGAACGGCATGAACGGGTGCAGGAGCCGGATCATGGCATCGTAGAGTTCGACGGCGAGCGCCAGCGTTTCCTCGTCCGGTTCCTCGCCGGGCGCCGGCTTGATCAGTTCGAGATACCAGTCGCAGTAATCCTTCCAGAAAAGATCGTATATCCGGCCCAGGGCTTCGTTGAGGCGATAACGCGCCAGCGCCTCATCCACCTCTTCGATCGCAGCGTGCAGCCGGTGCACCATCCACCGCTCCACCAGTTCCAGTTCTTCGAAAGAGCGCGCCCGGCGGTACGTTTTCCCCTCCTCCATGAACCGTCCGAACACCTTGAACGCATTCCATATCTTGTTCGCAAAATTGCGGCCCATCTCGAATTTCGTCGGGTCCAGCCGGATATCCTGTCCCTGGGCGCACAAAATGACCAGCGAGAAGCGGACGGCATCGGCGCCGTACTGATCGATCATATCCAGCGGATCGATGCCGTTCCCGAGGCTTTTGGACATCCAGCGCCCCTGCTTGTCCTTGATCATCCCCGTAATGAAGATGTCGCTGTAGGGCGGCTTACCCATGAAATGGCATCCCGCCATGATCATGCGGGCGATCCAGAAGAAAAGAATGTCGTACCCGGATACAAGCACCTGCGTGGGGTAGAAACAGGCAAGGTCTTCCGTCTCCTCCGGCCATCCCAGCGTGGCGAACGGCCACAACCACGATGAAAACCAGGTGTCGAGCACATCCTTATCCTGCACCATGCCGGGCGCAGGCTGATCCACCGAAACGACATACCCGCGCTGTTCGTCGATCCTGCCGTCCTCGCCGGTATGATACCAGACAGGGATGCGGTGCCCCCACCAGAGTTGCCGCGAGATGGTCCAGTCCCGGATATTTTCCATCCACCGGAAATATTCGTTCTCCCAACGTTTCGGGTAAAACGTGACCTTCCCCGTGCGGACCGCCTCGATAGCCGGTTCGGCCAGCGGCGCCATCTTCACGAACCACTGCCGGGAAATAAGGGGTTCGATGATCGCCTTGGACCGGCTCGACACAGGGATCGTGCCTTTCATGGGCTCCGTCCTGACAAGGAGCCCTTGCGCTTCCAGGTCCGCCACGATGCGGTCGCGGGCGGCAAAGCGATCCATTCCCTCGTACGGTCCCCCCTGCTCGTTGATCGCGCCGTCGGGCCGGATCACATTAAGAACCTCGAGCCCGTGCCGCCGGCCGATCTCGAAATCGTTCCGGTCGTGGCCGGGCGTGACCTTCAGCGCCCCGCCGCCGAAATCCATCTTGACATACTCGTCCGCAATCACGGGAATCTCCCGACCCAAAAGCGGAAGCACCACCTTCTTCCCGATGAGGCCGGTATACCGCGGATCGTCGGGATGTACGGCGACCGCCGTATCTCCCAGCATGGTTTCCGGGCGAGTCGTGGCGATCGTAATCGCGCCGGAACCGTCCGCCAGCGGATAATCGATATACCACAGATGCCCTTCCCGCTCCACATTGTCCACTTCCTCGTCGGACAGCGCCGTGCGGTTTTCCGGGTCCCAGTTGACCAGGTAATCCCCCCGGTAGACCAGCCCTTCTGCGTACAGACGCACGAACACTTCCTGCACCGCCCGCGTGAAGCCCTCGTCCATCGTAAACCGCTCCCGGCTCCAGTCGCACGAGTCCCCGAGACGGCGTTTCTGTTCCAGAATCCTGCCGCCGTATTCGTGCTTCCACGCCCAAACGCGCTCGACGAAACGCTCGCGGCCGAGATCGTGGCGGGTCTTGCCCTCTTTGGCCAACTGCTGTTCCACGACATTCTGCGTTCCAATACCGGCATGATCGATGCCCGGCATCCAGAGCGCCTCGTAGCCCTGCATGCGCCGGAGCCGCGTCACGGCGTCCTGAATGGTATCCTGCAGCGCATGCCCCATATGCAGCGCGCCGGTCACATTGGGGGGCGGCATGACAATGACATGCGGAGGCTTCCCGGAGTTCGCCTCGACCCGGAAGAGATCATTCTCTTCCCACCAGGCATACCATCTGGCTTCGATCTCGGCGGGACGGTACGCCGAATTGCGATCGACCTGCTCCTTGCGGGATGTTTCCTTCGTAGACATCGTTATTTCGGACAGATAAAATGCGCCGGGCAATCCTCGAAATATCCGCCCGGAATATACGTTTTCCTCTGCTTGTCTACTGTCCTGTCCGGCCGGACCCGGCGACTTCGGCGTCGTAGCGGGCCCGAATCTCCGACAGGCTGTCTCCGCCGAACTTTTCCAGAAATGCATTGGCGACTGCAAGCGCCACCGTGGCCTCCGCAACGGTCGAGGCCGCCGGCACAGAGGTAACGTCGCTTCGCTCGTACCGGGTCGGCTGCGCCTCGCCCGAAGCCACATCCACCGTATCGAGCGGCTTGATGAGCGTAGGAATGGGCTTCATGTAGCCGCGGACCACGATGGGCATCCCGTTGGCCATGCCGCCCTCCACGCCGCCTGCATGATTGGTGCGCCGGGAATACCCCTCCCCGTCGGTGACGACAGGGTCATGCACCCGCGATCCCGGACGCGCCGAGCCGGCCACTCCGTCGCCGACCTCGACCGCTTTCTGGCCCTGAATGGACAGGATGGCCTGCGCCAGACGCCCGTCGAGCCGCCGGTCCCAGTGTACATACGAACCGAGCCCCGGAGGAACGCCCGTTACGATCACTTCATACGCGCCCCCCAGCGAATCTCCCTGCTGCTTCGTCGCATCGATATGCTCGATGCACTGGCGGGTGAGCGCCGCGTCCAGCATGCGCACCTCGCTCGCATCGGCAGCCTCACTCACCTTCTCCGCCCCTTCGGCGAGCAGTTTCGCTACCGCATCCGACATATACCCCTGGTGTCCCACTTCTCCAATGCGCAGCACATGACTGCCCACCTCGATACCGAACTGGGCCAGGAATTGCCGGGCAATAGTGCAGCACGCCACCCGCATGGCCGTCTCACGCGCACTGGCCCGGTCGATGACGGGCCGGATATCGTCGAAACCGTACTTCTGCAAGCCGATCAGGTCTGCATGGCCCGGCCTTGGCAACGTCACCTTTTCCACGCCTTCGCCCGTGCCGGTCAGGGCCATCACCTCGGGCCACCCGGAGCGATCTTTTGTATAGGCTGCGTTGTCGAGGCGCAATCCAATAGGGCTTCCCATCGTCCTGGAAAAGCGCACCCCGGAATAGATATGTATCCGGTCCCGTTCGAACTTCGCCCGGCCTCCCCGCCCGTAGCCCTGCCAGCGCCGGGCCAGTTGGCGGTCGATATCCTCGGACGCAAGCGGCACGCCCGCCGGCATTCCTTCGACGATCCCCACAAGCGCCTCGCCGTGCGATTCCCCTGCAGTCAAGAAACGTATGCTGTCCGGCATTTCTCAGTGTATCCTGTAACGCATTTCCGGTCGCATCATCATACATACCCGACGATAATGGCGTTCCGCCTTGTACGCGCCGTCAACGCACCATGTCATGTTGCCCGGTCAACTCCGGACGATCGAGGCTTATATACCAAAGTGGCCAAAGGGCTTCGTAGCCGATCGCTGTCCGACATGGCGTTTACGTTGCTTGGAACACGGCTTTCCATTAGCGATGGCGGCATATACACACCGAAATAACACTAATTAAGCCCTGATAACTATGGAATCCACACAATGATTTGCATAAATAATTACTTGTGAGGGATGCGGCAACCCATGACGGAGTGAATGCGGTCAGGTAGACAGACCGGAGCCGAAGAAGCAAACAGAGGCTTGGCAACTTATGTATGTAAGTCCCGGACGATCAGGCCCACATTCATGACGTACATACTACCATGAACAACAACGCCAGTACTTTGGTGCGCGCCGAGGAATTTCTGAAAAAGACCAAGGAGTACTACGAGGAATACGAAGCAAGGCGTCCCGATTCCTTCAATGTCTTCACGGTGCTGTATAGGCCAGAAAAGGAGGTCATGCACACCCGGTTCCTTCACGCCCTCCTTGATCCCCGTGAGCCGGGCGAGGACGAGAAGCGCCGAAACCTGGAAGATTTTCTCAAAACCTTCGTTAAAAAGGATTTCGACATCAGCTACGCGAAAGTCGATCAGGAAGCGAAAGTCCATCAGGAAAAAGACCGCATTGATCTGCTGATCATCAATCAAATGGCAGATCCGCCATGGGCCGTTGTCATCGAAAACAAGATACGGGGCCCCGACCAGAAACGGCAATTGGAGAAATATCACCAGCATGTCGAAAAACTGGGGATAAGCACGAACGACATCCATATCCTGTATCTTACTCTCGACGGACGCGAACCGCCCAAATCCAGCGCCGGTAAATTCAAGGGCAAGTGCATATGTGTTTCCTACGAGGACATTTTACCTTGGCTGAAAACTTGCCAGCGGCAGGCGGGCACTAATGCCCGGCTTCATGAATCGATTGCACAGTACATGGAAGTCGTTCGCGGCCTCACCGGCTTATACATTAATGAGGAATACGAGGAATACATGGAAAAACTGAAAGATCTCTGCCTCGAGGATGACGACAATTTTCGTCTTATACACGATCTGAAGGAAGCGTACAAAAAGGTCTGCATTGATCGTCTCGTGAGAATGTGGGAGCAGATAAAGGAGGCGATGGATGATGAATTTAAAGGAACGGGGATTTTAGAAATTGGCCCCGATTCCAGGATCAATTCCGTTTCGCAAAATGGCAACGTGGCTAAAGCAAAAATCGAGAACATCCAAACGAATGGTATTCCCAGGAGGCATGGCTTGTATTATCCGCTCGGAAAAAGCAGTTCGCCGGATAAAAACAACTCGTCTGCAAAGCAGCCATCGATTGTTATTGAGCTTGAGGGAGGTTACTTGTGGTATGGGATAGAATGTGATAAAGAAGAAGATGGGGATAGATATTGTAAAATTCGAAGCAGCCTGGAAGACAAGGGTCTGGTATATGAAAAGAAAGACTACGGCCGCTTGCCTTTTTGGCGCTGGGCAAAATTCGAAAACACTCGCCTCCATCTACGTATAGGCAAGGCCCCCGAACAATGGCTCAAACTGAACGACAAAAGTAACTTAGAAGAGTGTGCGCAAGAGATCGCGCGAGAATTGAAAGAAATCTGGGAGAAATTACCTGACGACCTGAAGCAAAACCCGGAGTAACGCCCCCTTCTCCTGCATCCCGCCGCGCCTGTTAGGGAACTTCCATTTCGTAAAACGCAGCGCTGCCGTCGCGCCGGCGCACCTTGACGAGCACCCATTCTCCCGAACGGGCCGCCCGCCCCGCGACCCCGAAGCCATTGCAGATACCGGATTTCGATCAGACTTCGGGCATGATACGCATCATAAACTCGTGAAAAAGCGGAACGGTGAAGGCCGTATCGCCATGACCGGGACTCCATATCATGCCCTTGTTGATCAACTGACTACGGACAGGGGCCACAGAGGTCACATCGCGCCCAAGCACACCGGCAACATCCCCGGAGCGATGAGGCCCTTCGCCAAGTTCCGCCATAGCCCGCAAGTACTTCTTCTCTACAGGCGTAAGCCGCTCAAACCTCATCCGGAAGAAACTCCCATCAAGGTGGGCAATAGCCTGCTCCGAAGCAATTTCTACATCAGAAACCGTTATGGGCGAACGCTCGGCAACATCCCATACATATTTACCCCACTCCTGCAAAAAATAGGGATAGCATTGCGTACCGGAAACGATGGCGTCAAGAGCTGTAGTTTCTATGGTCACGCCAGCGTCTTTCGCAGGTTTGGCGATCGCGCGCCGCGCATCTTCGGGGGACAGAGACCCTATTTCGGAAAATGTAAAAAGTCTCTCAGCGTACGATTTCGCTTTTCCGGCGCGGCCCCGCAGATGCGGCAATCCGGCGCCAAACATAGTCACTGGAAGTTGCCGCTGGGATGCACGGTGCAATGCCGTAATCAAAGCCGCGAATTCTGTCTCCTTCACATATTGTAACTCGTCGACGAAGAATGCAACGCAACCTTCGTCTGCCTTGGCGGCATCCCCAATAGCTTCAAGTAGATCCTGTAGATCGGCCTCCAGGTCCCCATTGTCCGCCAAGCCGGGTTCAGTCTCGAATTTCAAACCGAACTCGATGTCCTGATATGTCATTTGCAGAGCATTCGCAAACCCTGCAAGTCCCCTGAGTGCACGCTGGGCCAATACCTTTGCCTTTTCCTTGCGCGAGAGTTTAAGCAAGACATTTCGTAACTGCGGCACCAACACAGAAGGAAAAGAACGATCCTCGGGAACTTCAATCCGCAATGCGTAGACATCGTTCTCCTCGGCATCCCTCCGAATTCTATCCAGCAACACGGTTTTTCCCACGCCCCGCAAACCAATCAGCAGTACACTCTGACTCGAACGTCCTGCTCTGATCCGCCCCAAAGCGATACGCGCGGATTCCCTTATCTCATCGCGACCGACAAGTTCGGGAGGTGGCGTACCTGCTCCAGGAGCGTATGGGTTGAGAATCGGATCCATGCCATCCATTTATAGGAAGTTTATCCTAATTTATCAAAAATCACTAAATTTCCTAATCTTCCTATAAGTCAGGCGTGAAGCGTCAGATGGTTTGCCTGGCCCGCATCCCGCCGCGCCTGCCAAGGATCACCGGGGAACTTCCATTTCGTAAAACGCAGCGCTGCCGTCGCGCCGGCGCACCTTGACGAGCACCCATTCTCCCGAACGGGCCGCCCGGCTCAATGCGCGCAACGCCTGGCCGGGAGAGCCTGTATCCATCTCTTCGATCTGCACGATCGCCGCATCTCTCGGCAATCCTGCTTCGCCCGCCGGACTGCCGTGTTCCACCCAGGCAATGTACACCCCTTCCTCTATGCCGAAATCACCGGCCTCCTCCTCGGTAAGAGCCCGGAGACCAATACCCCAATCCCCCAACGCATAAATACTCTCGCGTTCCCGCGGAGCCGGGGGCGTTTCGGGAACGGGAGACTCTTCAGGTACGCGCGGCTGTCTTTCGAACTGGCTGAACCATGCCGTATACGCCGGGGCGTCACGCGGCTGTAATTCCACCGGGAGTTCGCGAACCTCCCCGTCCCGCCACACTTGCACCATCAACCTGTCTCCCGGACGCCTGCGGGCAATCATACTCTGCAACTCGTTGGAGGCATTCACGGTACGGTCGTCCACCGACAGGATGACGTCCTCGTCGCGCATGCCGGCAATAGCCGCCGAGCCGTTATTCGCAATGCCGGCTATATATACGCCGCGAATCCGATCCATACCGAGCTGCCGCGCAAGCGCCGCATCCACGGTCTGAATACGCACGCCCAGATACCCCCGCTGCACTTCTCCGTACTCGATAATGTCGCCGGCCACCCGCGCCATCAGGTTGACGGGGACCGCAAATCCGTAGCCTTCGTACGAGCCGGTTTCGGTGGCGATGGCCGTGGAGATACCCACCAGCTCGCCGTTCAGATTGACGACGGCCCCGCCCGAATTTCCGGGGTTGATGGCGGCATCGGTCTGAATGAAATCCTCGATCCCGAAATCGTCCTCGATGATGTTCACCTGGCGGCCCGTAGCGCTGACGATCCCCGCCGTAACGGTCGAAGTAAGACGGAACGGATTGCCCACGGCAAGCACCCACTCGCCCGCATGCAACCCGTCGGAATCGCCGAACAGGATCGCGGGGAGATCCTCAGCCCCCTCTATCCGGAGCACGGCAAGATCCGTGGAAGGGTCGGCGCCTACGATCCGGGCATCGAACGCGCGCTTGTCGGAAAGCGTCACCCGGACACGCTCCGCACGCTCCACCACATGATGATTCGTCACCACATACCCCTGCGGGCTGATCAACACGCCGCTCCCGACGGCTGCCTGCGACGGATCTCTCCGGAAAAAACGCCGCGGTTCATCGTCGAAATCGTGATACTGATCTCCTTCGAAAGGCGCCTCCACCTCTATGTACACCACCGAGGGCGTGACCCGGTCGGCTACCTGGCGAAATACCCGGTTCAGGGCGGCGATGTCAGGCAGTCGTTCCAGCGAATCCGTAACCGGAATATCCGACGGCGTATACGGGCGACCCAACTGGACGGGCTCCACCACGCGCGTTTCCCCGGGAAGAGCGCGCTCATTGCCCCCCGTGACCAGCACCCATAAAATGCCCGCCGCAAGCCCGACCAGCACCAGTCCGATCCCGATCAGGACATGGATGCTCTTGCGCAACCGCGTATTGAGCTGTTTGTCGGTCATAGCGCAACCACCGTCGTGAGCCCTGCGAAAGGCTCGTGGAAAATCCGATCAGGTACGGACCGGATGCAGAGACATCCGAATTTGTTCAACCGCATTGCGGGCAAGTTGTGCCAATTTCTTGCGATTCCGTCCTTCGGTGGATATCGGTTCACCGATGTGCACCGTGTATTCCAGGCCCCGAAGCGCAGCCAATCCCCATATGTGCGCCCAGAAGGACGTATGCTCCAGCCATACGATGCGGCGGCGCACATCGTCGGTTGCCGGCTCGTCCTCCACGCTGTCAAGAGACAGGTACGCGGGCACCACCATGCCGCCGGCCTGTCCGGCCACGGCCTCGAATGCGCCGGTCTTGAAAGGACGGATAGCGAGCTCCTCGCTGGTGTTTCCCTCCGGAAAAACCAGGACGTTCAGTCCCGCCGCCAGCCGCTCGCCAACCCGTTTGACAAAAGAAGCCGCAGCGGTCCGGCGGTCCCTGTCCACAGGGATCATGCCGTGCGCCATAGACACGTTGCCGATGATCGGCCAGCCCTGCAGATCGGCCCGTGCAACCGGCACCATCGGCGCCACGGAAGCGAGTATGAGCGGATCGAGCACCGTAAAGTGATTCGCCACCACGAGCATGCCCGACCGATCCGGGATATTCCCTTTCGCCCGCACGCGGATGCCCGCCAGTTCGCAAAGCTGCGCGCACCCCTCGTGAATCTGTTCAGCCCGGCACTGCAACTCTTCCCTGCGCTCCAGGCCCGCAGCCTTGCGGTTCGCCTGCGACGCGCGCGAAAGCATCAGGCGGAATATCCTCAGGACGTTCAGAAGACGGTACATGCATACAGGGGAAAGATGACGTCCAAAGATACGCCGGGGAATCCGGTTTCCCCTATTCCTCTTCCTCCTGGTACTCTTCGAACGTAAAATCCACGAACGCTTCGCTTCCGATGTAGGTCAGCACCTCCAGAAACTCCGGAGCCGCCATGAAGCCGGGCAAACGGGTGATATATCTGCCTTCCTCATCCAGAAACACGGTCGTCGGAAATCCCGAAGCACCGAGGCCGGCCGCCATTTCCGAGGGGGTCAGCGTGTAATCGCGGAAACTGAGACTGTCCTCCGTGTTCTCCGCATCGAGACGGGTCAGTACGAAATGGTCGCGGACATACGCCTGCACCGATTCATCCGTGTAGACCTCGCGTTGCAATCGCCGACACCAGGGGCACCACGCCGCATAGACGTCCACAATCAATTTCTTGTCCTGCGCCTCCGCCTGGGTTACGGCTTCTTCGAATGCTTTCCAGTCAAGCCCTTCGGCAGGTACGCTGGCGTCTTGCGCGCGTGCGTCCGCCGGCGCAAGCACGCAGATCGAAAACGCAAGCAGGCTCGCGAGACCAAACGAAATAACCGGTCCGGGACGATTCATGGCGCTTCTCGGAGCAATTCCCCGTAGATATGCATAAGTCGTTCTGATACCGAATCCGGGTTAAAAGTTTCGAAAACCCGGGGAATGTTTCGACGCCACTGCTCCCGAAGCGGTTTCTGTGCGACGGCTTGGCGCAGAGCAGCCACCAGCGCAGTTCGATTGCCGGATTCTACCAGGATACCGGTATCGTGCGGCGCAACCACCCGCCGGATCTCGGGCAGGTCCGAGGCTATGACCGGAAGCCCGGCCATAAAGTACTGGAATAATTTGTTCGGCAGGGCAAAGCGATGGTTCAGGCAGGTATCCTGAAGCAGCGTGACGCCGAGATCGGCGGAAGCGGTGTACGCCGGCAGCCGGTCCGCAGGAACGGAATCCACGAAACGTATACGATCGGCGACACCGGCGTCGGCTGCCTGCTTTTGCAACGCAGGACGAAGCGGTCCTCCACCAAGAAACACGAGCACAGCTCCTTCGATGTCCCGCATGGCGTCCACGAGTTGCTCGCAGCCCCGATCCTTCATCATGTGGCCCTGATGCAAAATCACCACGGTATCCGGATCGAGGCCCGGAACAAGCGGAGACGGCGGCAGGGCAGGGAATTTTCGATCGGGAATGTTATGGAGCACCGCAGGGCGAACCACCCCGTAGGTTGCGGCGAGCCTGTCTGCAATGGCGTTCCCCACGGTCAGGACCGCATCGGCCCGGCGGATGCCCCGGCGTTCGACCAGATGCCAGAACGCACGCACCCAGGGCCTTCCGGCCGTAGCGGAAACGTGGGTGTACAATTCCCGAGCGTCGTACGCGATACGCCCCCCGTGCCTGCGGGCCGCCGAACAGGCAGCCGGCAGCACGTACAGGCCCGATGCATGATATACCCGCGCCGGGGTTTCGAGAAGCGCCTCGCGTACGCGGCAGTGCAATGCCCGAAAAAAACGAGGACCGGAGAAATCCGGGACGGGGATGGCGCACAGGCTTGCGTCGGGTATTTCCGGAGCGCCGGATCTTCCCGATCCCGCGGCAATAACCCGGATGCGCAGGCCCGCATCGCCAAGAACCCTGAGTTGCCGGAGCGCCCTCGAATTATTGCGCAGATCGCCATACAGGGCGAATGCTACATCGAACCGGTCTTTAGCACACACAGGAGAACGGGGAAGAGATAAAACAAGGAGAGCCGGATCGGAAGAGCAACCGCATAATGAAGCGCGCCAGCCCTGCAACGCAACGACCTCCGTACAGGACGGTTCCTGGCCGTCAGCGCTACGCATTCAAGGATACGCTGATTATCCGCCCCGTCGCCCTATCACGATCCGGTCCCGTCCGGCCATATCCTTCTCGAGGCAAACCCCCGCGTATCCGGCTTCTTTCAGGATCCGGCGCACGGGCTCGCCGTAGTCCGCATGCGTCTCCAGCACGATCCAGCCGTCCTCCCGGAGCATGCGCAGGCCATGTTGCGCCAGTCTCCGGTAAAAAACGAGCGGGTCCCCGGGCGCAATCAGCGCCGCGCACGGTTCCCAACTGCGCACCTCTTCCGGCAAGGTCGGGATTTCTTCCTCCGGCACGTACGGCGGATTGGAAATCAGCAAATCAAGTCCGGCAGGAATCGTATCCGGCAAATCCTCTCCCAGCATATCGGCCTCGATCCACGTAACAGCCAGATCGTGCGCAGCCGCATTACGGCGGGCCACCGCAAGCGCCGACCCCGAAACGTCGCACGCATAGACCTCGGCGTCGGGACGGGCTGTTTTTATGGCCAGCGCAATGCAACCGCTCCCCGTCCCGGCATCGAGTATAACAGGCGTCTTCCGGGCACCGAGGCGCGCAAGCGCCGCCTCCACCACTTCTTCGGTTTCAGGCCGCGGGATGAGCACATCCGGCGTAACGGTCATCCGGAGCCCCATGAATTCCACATATCCAAGAATATACTGGACGGGTTCGCGCCGCAGCCGGCGCGCCAGCATTTCGCGGAAACGCCTCACCGCCTCCGGTTCGACCCATTCCCCGGATGCCGCGTATAACCCGGCGCGAGACACCGCCAGGGCCTCGCACAGAAGCCATTCCGCATTCCGGCGCGGATCGTCGATTCCTGCGGCAACCAGCCGTTGCACGGAGTCTTCCAAAAGAATCCCCACAAAACCCCCGTTCTTTTCACCCGGGCCCATTATATATTTAGGGCGTGTTTGCCCGTTGCGGCACGAACCATTGAACCGATCCCTGTTTTTATGAATACGTACCAAAAACTCGGAGCGCTCGCAGAAAATCTCTGGTGGAGTTGGAATCCCGAAGTCCTTGATCTCTTCGAACGCCTGGATCGAACGACGTTCCGGAACGCAGGAAACAATCCGATCGCCGTACTGCAAACGCTCTCTCCGAAGACAACGTTCGAGGAGGCCCTTGCAAACGACATAGACACGGCGCATGCCGCGATGACCGCGTACCTCGAAGCGCCCTGTCCTTTCCCGCATGCCCCCCGGACCAGCTACTTCTGTATGGAGTTCGGCATCCATGAAAGCCTGCCGATCTATGCGGGCGGGCTGGGCATACTGGCCGGCGATCATACGAAGGCGGCCTCGGACCTCTGTATCCCCTTCACGGCGATCGGCCTTTTTCTGAAGCAAGGCTACTTCGAGCAGCACTTCACCGAAGACGGCTGGCAGCAGGAGCGGTATCCCGCGCTCGATCCGGAAAACCACCCGCTTGAACTCGTTTGCGGGGAGCACGGGAAACCCATCCTCGTCACCGTCCACTTCGGCAACCAGCCCATACGGATACAGGCATGGCGGGCCCGGGTCGGCCGCACGACCCTGTACCTGCTCGACACCCACCTTGAGGACAATCCGGAGGAATTCCGGAATATCACCGCCCGGTTGTACCAGGGAGAACGCCGCACACGGCTCCAGCAGGAAATCGTCCTTGGCATCGGGGGGCTCCGGCTCCTGCGCGCGCTCGGGGTGAAAACCGACGTGTACCATATGAACGAGGGACATTGCGCCTTTCTGTCTCTCGAACTGCTCCGCGAACAACTGGACCTGGGTAAAAGTCGGGAAGAAGCCGTACGCGCCGTGCGCAGCCAATGCGTGTTCACGACGCATACGCCTGTTCTCGCCGGGCACGACCGGTTCGACCCCGGCATGTTTCTTAACGAAATGAGCGCCCTCCGGGAAGAACTGGGGCACAGCGAA
Source organism: Bacteroidetes bacterium SB0662_bin_6 (assembly GCA_009839485.1). Taxonomy (NCBI): domain Bacteria; kingdom Pseudomonadati; phylum Bacteroidota; species Bacteroidetes bacterium SB0662_bin_6. The sequence goes on along the minus strand of VXPQ01000026.1, from coordinate 2,399 downwards.
CATGACCTCATGGCCTATGGGCGGGTAGACCCGGACAATCACGGCGAATGGTTCACGATGACCGTGCTGGGGCTGAACATGTCGCGGAAAGCCAACGGCGTCTCGCAGCGCAACGGACATGTAGCGCAGCGGCAATGGCATCCCATGTTTCCGGATCGGCGCGTACAGGATGTGCCCATCGGCGCCATCACGAACGGAATTCATGTCGCCACCTGGGCGGCTCCGATCGCGCGCGCCTTTCTCAACGAAAAACTCGGAAACTGGAAAAAACACACCGACAACCTGCACTTCTGGCGAGGCATCGACGACATTCCGGATGAAGTCCTGTGGAAATACCGCAACGAGCTGCGCCGGCAACTGATTCGCTTCGCCAGGGAGCACGCGGAAAAACACTCCCTGTCCATCTCCTGCGAACTCGATCCCGATGCGCTGACGCTCGGCTTCGCCCGCCGTTTCGCCACGTACAAGCGCGCGCCGCTCCTGTTCACGGACATCGAACGCACCATCGCCCTGTTCAATAATCCGGAGCGCCCGATACAGATCATCTACGCCGGGAAATCACACCCGGAAGACGAAGAAGGCAAACAATTTATACGACAAATCCTGGAAGCGGCCCAACGGCCCGGATTGCAGGGGCGCGTCGTGTTTCTTGAAAATTACAACATGCAGATAGGCCGCATGCTGACCTCCGGCTGCGACGTATGGCTCAATAATCCAAGGAGCCCCATGGAGGCCAGCGGCACGAGCGGGCAGAAAGTGGCGGTACACGGCGGGTTGAATCTGTCCGTACTCGACGGGTGGTGGCCGGAAGGATACAACGGCGAAAACGGCTGGGCCATCGGTCACGGATACGCCGACGGCAGCTTCGACAAGAATGAACTGGACCGCCGCGACGCCGAAAGCCTCTATCGGCAACTCGAGCAGGGGGTGGTTCCGGCGTTCTACGAACGAGACGAGCGCGGCATTCCGATACAGTGGATCGGACGCATGCGCGCCGCCATGGTGGAACTGACGCCCCGGTTTTCCGCGATACGCATGGTGAAGGAATACGCCGAGAAGATGTACTTCGCAACGGAAGAATCGGATGGCGATTCCCCTTACATCGACAACCCCGCCACGACGTATGCGAGCAGTACCCCTCCCGCTACGATGAGCGCATAGGGCATCTGCGAGTTCACATGGTCCACGTGGTCGCATGCGGCCGACATCGACGAAATGATAGACGTGTCGGAGAGCGGGGAGGCATGATCGCCGAAAACACCCCCGGAAAGCACGGCCCCCAGCATAAGCGGAGCCGGCACGCCGGCCCCCTCCGCCAGTGGAAGCGCAATGGGCAGCAGCAGCGCGAATCCCGTCCAGGAAGAGCCCAGCGCGAACGAGATGAAGGCCCCGATCAGGAACACGGCGGCGGGCAACCACCACACCGGGCCACCGGCGTCCAGCAGGCCCACTACATACGCACCCATTTCCATTTCGCGGGCCACGCGCCCCAGTGCAAAGGCCAGCACGACCAGAAAAGACACCCCGACCAGCCCGGAAGACCCCTTCAACACCTGATCCATCGAATCCCCGATCGTCAGAATCGGGCGGCCGCCCCGGGGCATGACATACAGGATTATGGCCACGATCACTGCGGATCCCACCGCCCACAGCACCGCCTTCGAGCCGCTCCCCTCCATGATATTTCCGTCGCCCGTCACGTACAGCCCGACGAAAATCATCGCCACCATGACCCCAAGGGGGATCATCAGGTCCCGGACGTGACGGGGCGCGCGCGGGACCGGTTCTATGCCCGCCAGCTCGTCGGCAATGAGCGGCTTTGAGCCGGGACGGGTCAGCGCTCCCGTCTGCGCCGCCCGCATCTCCGCCCGTTTCATGGAACCGAACCCCCACCCTGTCAGGGCCAGTACGAGGGCAAAAACGATGGCTCCTATGCTGTAAAAGTTAAACAGCAGCGATTGGGCCAGCAGGGACACGGCGCCCTCCGAAATTCCCTGAGCCGCCAACAGACCGAGCAAATACGCCCCCCAGCCGTTCAGGGGAATAGACATGCACACAGGCGCACTCGTCGCGTCGCAATAATAAGCGAGTTTCTCCCGGGGCAATTTCAGTTTATCGAACAGAGGCCGGCTGATCGCACCAACCGTCAGGGACGTGATGTTCGACTCCACGAACACGACCATCCCGACGACCCAGGCCAGGAGTTCGGCCCCCCTCCGCGACGTTCCCCATCCCCGGCGCTGCGCCCATTCCACAAAGCCATGCACGCCGCCGGACGCCTGCATCAGCGCGATCAGACCGCCCACGAGCAGGCAGAAAAAGATGATCCGCGTATTGCCCGCATCCTGAAAAACAGCCACCAGTTGCTCCACCAGCCCGCCCAGGCCCCGCACCGGATC